>CAZOTM010000017.1:0-19164 GCA_964582675.1 uncultured Clostridiaceae bacterium | reverse complement strand
GGCTCAACCAGAACGATAACTACAAGAGAGGTTACACAAAACTATTGACACTACCTATTACGGTTAATGTATTACGGTTAATGTATTATGGTTAATGTATTATGGTTAACTAAGTAAGGTTTGATTATTAAAATAAAATTATGACCGACCGTTTCAGCTTGAGGAAATACCAGGGATCACAGAACGCCCCTCGCCTGGTCAGGCGGATCACCTCAGGGATGCTGCACTGTGGGATGCTGCACCTGACTAAGGAGTGGGCCGTCTCAAATTGCAAGCGAAAAAATTCAGGCTCCTTATATATCTTAACATATTTGCCGGATCGGGATGGCTGAAGGCAAGGATATTTAATGGCTGGAAATCCCCTGACAGAATAGATGGTCCTCCCCATAAAATTGCGGCAAGTGTTGGTTATTATCAAAACACACTATAGAATTGGAATCATTCAATTCATATAATATAGTTTTGTAATAAAACTTAAAAAGTTAACAAATTACTTTGGGAAATATATGTATAATAATACAAAAGGGGTGATCAAGTTGCACGGTGTCAAAAAGTTGAGTGAAGAAAGGAACAAAAATACTTATAATATCGACAAGGCAGATACCTTGGAGATTCTAAGGCTTTTGAATAATGAAGACAAAATTGTTCCCAATGCGGTTGAAAAAGAACTGCCGGATATAGCCAGAGCAGTGGAGGCCGTCACGTTCACTCTGAAAAATAACGGCAGACTTTTTTATATAGGTGCTGGCACCTCCGGCAGATTGGGCATCATGGATGCCGCCGAAAATGCTTCTGCCTACGGCATGAGCGAAGACAGGATCATAGCCCTGATCGCCGGCGGTATGGAAGCGCTGAAACATTCAGTGGGCTACGCTCAGGATGAAAAGTTCCTGTCCATAGATGAACTGAGAAGCCTTGGCTTCTCGGAAAAAGACCTGCTTCTTGGGATATCGGCTTCGGGCTCAACCCCCTATGTTGTCGGCGCCATGGAGTACGCAAGGAAAATGGGAGCGAAAACCATATTGCTGACTTCCGAACCAGGATCTGAGATCAGTCAAATGGTTAATATAACGATTTGCGTCGTGGTCGGCCCGGAGGCAATCACCGGCTCCAGCCGGCTGAAATCAGCCAGTGCCCACAAAATGATCTTGAACATGATTTCCACCTGTGTAATGATCAAACTCGGCCGGATATTTAAAAACCTGATGGTCGAAGTGAAGCCGAACAATGCCAAGTTAAGTGCCAGACGAAAAATGGTGATTTGTGAGGCAGCGGGCGTAACAGACGCTCAGGCTGAAGTACTCATCGATCAGTCCGCCGGCAATACAAAAACAGCCATCGTTATGGGCATTACCAAGCTGAACAAAGACGAAGCCAACCAGATATTGGAAGAATGTGACGGGAACATCCGGACGGTCATCCAAAAGCTGGGGATCCCCTATCTCGATGACTAGGAGACCAGCCGGCCGGGCTGATCTATGAGATTAGGACAGGCGTTAGGACGTGAAAACATCCATAAAAAATCAATAATGAGCAGTCAATGGAATGGGGTTTTTTAACCCATTCCATTGACCTTTTTAGCACCCAAATGGCGGGTTTTTTTATTTTATTGCCCCTGTGGCGGGCCCAAAGGACAGATAATGAAGGATGGCCAATAAATCGAATTAACATAATAAATAGTATGGCAATGAATTTTATTGTAAACCAATTCCTTAAGGTAAAATCACTCCTTCCTGTATAAAGAAGTCTTTGGTGGGCATAATCTGTTTGGTGATGCTATGGACATAGAGGATTATCTGGAGATGACCAGGGATAAGACGGTGTCGGATATCCACTTCATTCCCCAGGAGGATGCGATCCTGGTGAAATTTCGGGACATGAAGGGCTTGACGGATGTTCAGACGATGGAGAAAACGCAATACCCGATATTGCTGCAAAAGGTTAAAATATCAGCCGGATTGAACATTTCGGAAAAGCGGCTGCCCCAGGACGGAATGATCAATCATCCGGTTTTTGGACAGTTGAGAATATCTACTCTGAAAGGGGTTCATGGGGAAGCCCTGACCATCCGGTTGTTTTCATCCCGGGTCATATCCCTGAACGATTTGGGCTTTCCCGGGGAACAGATCGAAAAAATCAATGAAACACTCCAGTCCGGGTTTTCCCTGCTGGTGATTACCGGGGAGACCGGCTCAGGCAAAAGTACTACGTTAAAGGCCATCGTCCGCAAACTTTCCCAAATGAATCTGAAGGTGGTGTCCATTGAGGATCCGGTGGAAATCAGCGTGCCCGGAACCCTGGAAGTCAGCTTGAATGAGTCCATCGGTCTTGATTATGAGAGAGCTATCTTTGCCAGTTTGCGCCAGGATCCGGATTATATTGCCGTAGGCGAGATCCGGGACCAAAAAACCTGTGAGCACTGCATCAAGGCGGCGTTGTCCGGTCATCCGGTCATCACCACCCTGCACTCCGGGGATTATGATCTGACTAAGATGAGAATAAAAAGCCTGACCACTATGAATGATTTTGTGGATGGGATATTGACTTGCGTCATAAACCAAAAACTGATTTCCGGGGAATCCGGCAGAGCGCTGAAGGCGAAAATATTCATTAAAAATCAGGAAGGGGTGACAGCCTTTTGAAAAAAAGCGATCGGGAAATGTTTTATTATCAAACGGGGACATTGATGAATTCCGGCTTCACGGTCATCGATGCGCTGGACATGCTGGATAAGCGTTTTCTTAAGGACAGGGAGGTGATCAAGGCGAATTTGTTCGCCGGTTTGTCGTTTTATAAGTGTTTGGACAAATTACAGGTGTTTGAAACAACCGATCTTGAAATCATCCGATTGTCCGAAGAAACGGGGACGATCACCAATGCCCTCCTGGAACTGGGGGTCATGTATTCTGAAAGCCGGGAATTAAAAAGCAAACTGATATCTTTTGCCATTTATCCCTTGATCATGCTGGTCCTCGTCCTGGCCTATATCGTCTTTGCCATATTTTTCATGGTACCCATGATGAAAGATCTCCTGTCCTCGTTAAACGTCAATGACGGCATGATCTTTTCCTTTGACGACTTCAGGCAGTATTTGATTTTTAACCGGACCTTGATGATTGGGGTCATTTCTGCCTGCCTGGGTCTGGGCTTTATCCTCTTTCGGAAATACAATTTAGGCCTGCGCTTTGTCCTGGGGAACAAATATAAGCTTTATCACGAGGTAGCGGTGGTTGATCGGATTGCCAAACTTATTGCCGGTGGCAGAAATATCATGGACACCTTTGATATCATGGAAAAAATCAAGGGGATCGATACGGATAAAATCAAGGCCAGCCTGGAAAAGGGGGAGTCTTTGACCATTAGTTTCCAAAAAGGCGGATTTTCCAAGGAGTTTTGCGGGATCATCCGAATCAATGAGGAAAGCGGAAATATTCTGAGGGGGTTTGACATGTACCTGAAGTCCTCCCTGCATGTTTTGAAAAGTGTCATGGAAAAGCGGATGAAGCTGATCGAGCCCATGTCTTTGATCCTGATCGGAGCGGTGGTGGGGGTGTCGGTGGTATCGGTCATGGGGCCATTAACAGAGGCCTTTACCAAGATCAATTAAAGTGGGAGGGGGATGATGAGGAGAAAGTTTCGACGATGGGAGGATCGGCCCCATGCCAGAGGTTTTTTGACCATGGAACTATTGGTTTTCATGATGCTTTTAGCAGGTATTATGGGGATGAGCCTATCCGGGTTTGATCATGCCCAATATACGGAGAGAATCGAAACGGAAGCCTTTGCTGCCAAAGTGAAAGGCGCATTTATAAGAGTCAGACTGAGAGCTGCCAATGGGGAGTTCAGTTACACGACCCTGTGCTTCAATCCCGATGGATCCATTCAATATACTGGGGGCGGGAAAGCCCCCAAAACTGCAGTCAAGGTAAGCGGCTACAGCGCCTATATCGAGGGCAGAAAAGGGGTGCAGATCTTTATGAACACGACAATGAGCTTTAAAAATATGGTGTCGGGGGCAAGCAACAGCGGATTCACCATTTGCCTGGATCGGGGGGGCAAACTGATCGGCCGGCTTATTTTTCAAGTGGGCACTTCCAGTTTCCGGGAGGAGTACTATGAGTAAAGGAATATGGAGAAATTGAACAGGTCAATCTTCAACAAGGCAATCTTCAACAAGGGAACCATGAACAAAAGACTGACTGAGCCGGATAATCCAAATCAAGGCAACAGAGCCCGCCGGATAGGGTTCATCTCCGCCGGGTTTATCATGCTGCTCCTGGTGATGATGACGGTATCCCTAAGTTTGATGGCCCTGGTCAATTACGCCTCAAACCGGGCGGAATACGATCTGAATACCCTGAAAGCGGAATTGCTCTACGAGAATCAATTATTGGAGACTGCAGTGAACTTGGAAGCCTCTGAGCTGGATCCGGCATCCCTGCCGCCTGGTTATTGCATAACTGGGGAAGGGGAGTTTAATAATGGCGTGGCGGGGATCTGTCTTAAATTGTTTTTTAGAGGGGATGAAAGGGAGGCAACATGGGTAAGACCAAAGGAATGATCCTGACCGACCTGGCAGTCTACCTGTTTGTGGGGGCCTTATTAATGACCCTGTCCTTGAATACTTTTAGAATGATCTATGCAAGCTACAGAAATTTCATCACGAGCAACGATGTCAAAGCCGATTTTATCAACGTTACGGAGCGGATCAAGTTTGATCTCCTGAAGGATATGGATTCAATTGACATTTATAACAATGCCATCCGGTTCTATTTTCGGGATTTTACCGGTGAAAGCTATGTCATGAAGGATTATACCCTGAGGATGGACAATGGAAGACTGTCCTATGTGGTCAACGGGATCCGGGTGGTGGGGATGGACCTATCGGGTCTGGTCCAGTCCATTGAGGTATCTGTCCATGGGGATGTCATGAGAATTCGCTTTCACTATCCACTTTATTCTTTTGAAAGGAGTTATCGAATTGATCTGTTTCCAAAAAAGCGGGTTTATCACTCTATCCTGTCTGATTCTGGGGTTTTGTCTGACCATGGCCTTTGCCGCAGTTGATTTAAGCGCAGCCAATGATTTTTCAGGCTATTCCCTGTCCATCTATGACCGGCAATTCATCCAGTTGGAAGAAGTCCTCAGGAGCTTCGACGGTAAGGCGAATGAGGCGAATATGTTCTATAGTGATTTCAACTCCTTCATTGCTTACTACGAAAAAAGCCGTGATCTGAAAATGACCATTGGGAAATTCAACTTGTTCTATAATGCCAGGTATACCACGGGGGATGGGACGATCAAATACAGATTCAGCCTGACGGAGAGCTTGTCGGGCTCCCCCCGCTATTATGCGGTGGAGGCATTTGAACAAAATGGGATAAAATTCAAATTAAAAGGCTTATAAACCCGGGGCGGAGAATAATGGATGCCTGATAAAGCCATGTTAAATCCTTTTCCTAAACCATGATAAATCCCATGATCAAGCCCTTGATCAACCTGTGATAAACCAAGTGAAGCAGCAAAAATTTGCCATTCATCATCAAGCAGACTGGCGAAAATTTGCGAAAATTTGCGTTTGCATTGCCGGTTTGATTCTGTTACAATGAAACATGGTAAAATTATTCGATGTGAGTCGTTGATTATTTTAGTCTCCCTTGGGGACTGAAAATCTATTTGGAGGGTATTGGAATGATATCAGCAGGAGATATAAGAAAAGGTACAACATTTGAAATGGATGGAAACGTCTATACAGTCATAGAATTCTTACATGTTAAACCCGGCAAGGGAGCGGCATTTGTCAGAACCAAACTGAGAAACGTGATCCAGGGCGGTGTAACTGATACTACCTTCAATCCAACCGATAAACTTCAGGAAGCAGTCATTGAAAGGAAGGATATGCAGTATCTTTACAATGACGGCGAATTATACTATTTCATGGATCAGGAGACCTTTGAGCAGATTCCCATAAATTTCGAAAAAGTGGAAGAAGCCATTAAATATTTGAAAGAAAATATGTTTGCTACCATCAAATTCTATAAAAACAATCCATTTTCTGTGGAAGCGCCAAACTTTGTTGAGCTGGAAGTGACCCAGACTGAGCCAGGGGTAAAAGGCAATACGGCGACGAATGCATTGAAACCGGCAACGGTCGAGACCGGAGCCATGGTCATGGTCCCATTCTTTATCAATGAAGGTGATTTCATCCGAATCGATACGAGAACCGGCGACTATATGGAAAGAGTATAAGGACCCGGCAGCCTGACAATCCATCTATAAAAAATCCCATAGTGGGGATACAATCCAATTCAATTTGGGTAAAAAAGATATGCAGAATTCGTTCTGTATATCTTTTTTTATGCGAAGGATTATCTGAAAGAATTTAGGCTGCCACAAATCGGATTTTATTATGCAAAAGTCGGGGGGGAGGCCGGAAGATATTTGTATAAATGCCGGTCATTTTGTATAATGGTTGGAGATGTACAAAGAATTTATTCATTTTGGGAGGATTAAATGGAAAAAGATAAATATGATGTAACCGGCATTGGCACAGTGAAGATTTCTGAAGATGTTGTGGGAGTCATTGCCGGCATTGCAGCCAGCGAGATAGAAGGCGTGACCGGACTTAATACAGCCACCAGCGGCGGGATCACCCAGGTGTTCACCGGCAAGCGGAATGTGAACAAAGGGGTTAAAATCACCATCAACGAAGGTCATGCAGTCATCGATATGATGCTGTCAACGGAATATGGGTATAACATTCCGGATGTGGTCAAAAAAGTCCAGGAAAACGTCAAGGAAACAGTGGAATCCATAACGGGCCTGACAGTAGATGAAATCAATATATTTGTTACAAATATCACTTTAAAGAAGCAGGAACCGGCAAAGGATACCAAATAGATGGGCAACCGTAAAAAATCGCGGGAATTTCTGATGAAGCTGCTGTATATGGATTCCATCAATAATGTGGATTTGACCGATGAGACAGAAATTAAAGAATTCTATGAAGTTGAAGAAGAATTTGATATGGACCGCGCTTATATTAAACAGATGGTGGCATTGATCCAGGAGAAAAAACCGGAGCTCGACAGACTGATCGAGAAGTATTTATCCGGCTGGAGCCTGGATCGCCTAAGCCGTATGAACTTAGCCATATTGCGGCTGGCCACCGCTGAGATCATTTTTGCGGAGGGGATCCCTGACAAGGTTGCCGTTAATGAAGCCGTAAATTTGGCCAAACAATTTTCAGAAGAAGATACGGCCGGTTTTGTAAACTCCGTCTTGGATAAGATCCTTAAGGAAAAACAAAATCCGGATACCATGGGAAAAATTTTTAACACGGATGAACCAGTTTCACCAGTTGAAACTGATGATACTGTAGAATCAGTTGAAACTGATGAAAATAAACAAAACAAGGAGATTTTGAATTAGTATGGGTAATCTGATTAACGTGAAGGAACTGGCGAATCGCTACAAGGACGAAATCAAGGCATTTTCCAAGGCAAGGATCGCAGAAGGGAAATCCGTCCCGACACTAGCCACGGTGCTGGTTGGTACCGACGAAGGCTCACAATATTATTTGGGCGCTCAAACAAAAGTTGCTGAATCCTTGGGTCTTGGCAAAATCAATATCAACCTGCCGGAGGATACCTCCGAGGCGGATCTGTTGAGGACCATCGCTGATTTGAACGAGGATGCCGGTGTTCATGGGATCATGGTGTTATTGCCTTTGCCCAAACACATTGATGGCAAAAAAGTCTCCAGAGCCATCAAGCCTGAAAAAGATATCGATGGCGTTACCCCCTATAATGCAGGGCTTCTGACCATGGGCGAAAAGACCCATGTGCCATGCACGGCCAGAAGTGCCCAGATTATCACCAAGGAGACGTTGGGGGATTTGACAGGCCTTAATATCGTGATCGTCGGCAGATCCAATATCGTCGGCAAACCTCTGGCTCAGCTGTTTATCAAAGACAGTGCCACCGTTACGGTTGCCCACAGTAAATCCAAGAATCTCAAAGAAATCACAAAACGTGCCGACGTTGTGGTTGCAGCCGTGGGAAGGCCCCATATGTTCAACAAGGATTATTTCTCTCCCGGACAAACTGTCATCGATGTAGGGACCAGTGAAAAGGATGGAAAAATCACCGGGGATGTTCTTACTGAAGAGGCTTTGGAAATCGTGGACTATGTTACTGCAGTTCCCGGCGGTGTAGGCGCCATTACCACAACCATCCTGATGAAAAATTTATGTGAGGCCGCTGATAGTGAGCTTTAAAGTTCTCACTGTCACTACCCTGAATAACTATATCAAGAAAATTCTTGATAATGATATTATCCTCAGCAAGGTGGATGTGGAGGGCGAGATCAGCAACTTTAAAAAACATACTTCAGGCCACTTATATTTCACCCTGAAGGATCAAAATTCCAGGATCAGCTGTGTCATGTTCCGGACCGATGCCGGAAAATTGAAGAAACTTCCCGCTGACGGTGACAAAGTCACCGTCAGTGGCAAGATTTCAGCTTATGTCCAGGGCGGAAATTACCAGATTTACGTCAATGACATCAAAAGTGACGGGACGGGCGACCTCTTTCTTAAATTTCAGGAAATCAAAGACCGATTGGAAAAGGAAGGGGTTTTTTCCAATCTCATCAAACGCAGGATCCCGGACAATCCCCGGAAAATCGCGGTCATAACGTCTCCCACCGGGGCAGCGATCCGCGACATCATTAAAGTTACCAAGAGCCGAAAGCCCTCCCAGGAAATCGTCATCTACCCTGTTCAGGTGCAGGGGACTACCTCTGAGGGGGAAGTGATCGAAGCTCTGAAACAAATCAATTTAAGGGACGATATCGATGTAATCATCATCGCCCGGGGCGGGGGATCCATTGAGGATCTATGGTCTTTCAACTCTGAGACCATGGCTTATGCCATCCGGGGATCCAAAATTCCCGTGGTGACCGGAATCGGCCATGACATCGACTATACCATCGCCGATTTTGCAGCTGATTTAAGGGGCGCCACTCCTTCCCAGGCAGCTGAATTGACGGTGCCGTCAGTCGTCGACTACATCAAAAAAGTCAGGGAAAGCAAAATCGCTCTGGGGCGGCTGATGAGTGAGAAACTCCGCAACGAAACCAATCACTTGAATTTGCTGCTCAGGATCATTAAGCAGAACGATCCTAAAATCATCATTTTGAATGAGATCCGGAATGTGACGGAGATCAAAGAGCGGTTGAATTACCATATGAGAAATACCCTGGATAAGGAACGCAGAAAGCTGGAAGGTGCAGGAAATTTATTGGCTGCCTACAGCCCATTGAACGTCCTGGAAAAGGGCTACGCCATCATTGAGGACAACAGCGGGAAGGTCCTGGACAGCGTTGGACTTCTGGATGAGACGAAAATCCTCCGGATCACAGTTAAGGATGGAAAAAGGACCTTCATAAAGGGAGAAAAACTTAATGAAAGCTAAGGATAGAAACTATGAAAAGCTCATGGAAGAGCTGAACGCATTGCTAAAACAACTGGAAAATCCGGAAACCACCCTGGAGAACCAGCTGTCCGGCTATGAAAAAGGGATGGCTCTATGCAGTGAATTGCAAAAGATCCTGAAGGATGCGGAGGATCGGATCACCATCATCAACAATGAAGGCAAGGAAGATAAGTTTGAATAATTTTTTTGAACGCTCCTTAGAGGATGTGGAAAATCGACTGGAGGAACTGACCAGTCGATTCGAATGTACCGACCGCCTGAAACAGGCCATGACCTACAGCTTAATGGCCGGAGGCAAACGACTTCGGCCTCTCTTGATTCTCACTGCTGCGAAGCTGGCAGGTTTAAGGCACGATGATGTTTTGGACATGGCCTGTGCGGTGGAAATGATCCATACCTACTCCCTGATCCACGATGATCTGCCGTCAATGGACGATGACGCTTTGCGGCGGGGCAAACCCACCAGCCATATGGTATTCGGCGAAGCCATTGCCATTTTGGCCGGGGACGCACTGCTCAACGAAGCGCACAAGCTTTTGATCGAACGGTATGCGGGCAATGCAGAGGGCGCCAGGGCGATCCTGGAGATCTCCAGGGCATCTGGCAAGGATGGCATGATCAACGGCCAGGTCCTGGATATCACCAATGAAGGATCTCCGGTGAATTTGGAAACATTGAAAATGATTCATGAAGGCAAAACCGGGGCTTTGATCGCAGCTTCCTTGACGGCGCCTTACCTCCTGGCAGGAAAAACCCCGGAAGAGGTCAGGACGATTCGACAGATCGGAGAAAATATCGGCGTCATGTTCCAAATCCAGGACGACATTTTGGATGTGACCAGTGATGCCAAGACTCTGGGGAAAACTCCGGGCAAGGATCAACGGGATGATAAGAATACTTATGTGTCGCTGCTGGGCCTCCCAGAAAGCCGCCGACTGATCGATGAGTATTACCAGAGGACCCTGGAGCTTATTTCCATGGCAGCCAAGGAGCATTCATTATTAACGGAGCTTCTGAATATCATACTCAAACGAAGCAAATAAAAGAGGAAATTGGGATGTATAAAATATTAAATGGATATAAAGGCCCCGAATCACTGAAGTCCATGTCCATTGAAGAATTAAATGCCATGGCTGCTGAGATCCGGCAATTCTTAGTGGAAAAAGTATCCAAAACGGGCGGGCACCTGGCCCCGAATCTGGGGGTCGTTGAGCTTACCATCGCTCTGCACAACGTGTTTGATTTCAAAACGGATAAGCTGGTTTTCGATGTGGGCCATCAAAGCTATGTCCATAAAATATTGACCGGGCGGCTGGATCAATTTGACGGGTTAAGGAAGTATCAGGGACTGTCCGGTTTTCCGAAAACCGAGGAATCTGAATATGATCATTTTAATACCGGCCATGCCTCAACCTCAATTTCTGCCATAACCGGAATTGCCAGAGCCCGGGACATTTTAAACGAGGATTATTCGGTGATCGGAGTAATCGGCGACGGAGCCCTGACCGGCGGAATGGTCTGGGAGGCCATCAATGACATCGGCTTCCGGGAGACCAAAGTCATCATCGTTTTAAACGACAATGAGATGTCGATTTCCAGGAACGTGGGGTCTTTGAGCCTCTACCTGTCAAATCTCCGCTCCAATATCCACTATGAGAATTTCAAACGGAAGTTTCAAAAACGAATCGAAAAAGCTCCCTTTGGGAAAGGTATGTCCCATGCCGCCAAGTGGATGAAAAATTCAGTAAAAGCCATGGTGGTGGAGGGGATGGTCTTTGAGAACATGGGTCTTAAATATTTAGGGCCAGTGGATGGCCACAACATCAAGGACATGAGCCGGATCCTCAAGGCGGCCAGGGATTTTGATGGCCCGGTCATTGTCCATGCCATCACCCAAAAGGGCAGGGGCTACAATTATGCGGTTGAAAAGCCGGATAAATTTCATGGAGTGGGTCCCTTCGACCGGGTCAACGGCAGGGTGGTTGCCTCGGGGAATACGTTTGCCAGTGTCTTTGGCGAAACCTTGATCAAAATGGCCGGAGGAAACCCGAAAATCACTGCGGTCACAGCAGCCATGCGGGATGGTACGGGCTTGGCCAAGTTTGCCAATGCTTACCCGGACCGGTTCTTTGATGTGGGGATCGCTGAGGAACATGCCGTAACCATGGCCGGCGGGATGGCGATCAACGGCCTGCAGCCCTATGTGGCCATCTATTCGACCTTTCTGCAAAGGTCCTTTGATCAACTGATCCACGATGTTTGTCTGCAGGATCTGAACGTTAAATTCTGCATTGACCGGGCAGGGATCGTAGGGGACGACGGGGAGACCCACCAGGGAATCTTTGATATTTCTTACCTTTCCATGATCCCCAACATGACCGTGGCGGCCCCCAAATGTCTGGAGGAATTCAAAAATCTTCTCCAATGGTCAGAAACCTTCAACGGACCTTTAGCCATCCGCTATCCCAGGGGGGGCGATGATAAGAAGGTTGAGCTGACGGGCCTGACCGAATTCACACCAGGCAAATGGGAAGTTTTATGCAGCGGGCGCTCCGGAACGATCATTGCCACTGGGAAGACCGTGGCCTTTGCCGTGAAGGCTTCAGAAATTCTCAAGGCGGATGGCCTGGATTTTGGGGTGGTGAATGCAGTGTTTATCAAACCCCTGGATCAGGAAATGTTGGTCCAAATGGCAGATGAATCACCGGTCCTCGTCACCGTGGAAGATAATGTGCTTTCCGGCGGGCTGGGGGAAAATATTCTCAATGTGGTGAATCGCATGGGGTATAAAGGAAAAATCATCAATATTGCCTATGAGGATACCTATGTCGAACAGGGCAGCGTCAATATTCTCTATGAAAACTATGGATTGTCGCCAGATAAAATCGCCGCCAGGGTGAGAAAAGAGACCGGGGAATGAAGACCTGGAATGGGCGGGGAGACGGTGAGGAGCAGATTGGAACCAGTCAGGCTCATCAAAGGGAGGCAGTTTCACATCCGGAGGCAGGTTCGCATCCGGAGGCAGTTCAACCAATCGGGGAGGCTGTCTCCGTAACTCCGGAGGGGAAAGCAAACGGAGGGTCAACTCCGGAAAGACTGGATGTCTACTTGATCAGAAACAATCTGACTTCCTCCCGGGAGAGGGCGAAAGAGGAAATCAGCAAAGGTAATGTATTGGTTAACGGACAGCCCGTGTTGAAGCCAGGCTATAAATTAAAAAGCTCCGACGGGGTAGTGTTCAAAGGGGATAAATTCCCCTATGTGTCCAGGGGGGCCGTAAAATTACTGTATGCCCTTGAAGCGTTTTCCATTCAGGTCGCCAACCGGACCTGCCTGGATATCGGCGCCTCCACCGGAGGCTTTACTGAAGTTTTATTGGAAAAAGGAGCGCAATCCGTAACGGCGGCTGATGTGGGTCATGGTCAGCTGGCGGATTCTCTGAGGGGAAACCCCCGGGTGAGAAACATCGAGGGAATTAATTTTAAACATCCGGAGGAGGTTTTTCAGGCATTTCCTGACGAGACCTTTGAGGTCATCGTCTGCGATGTGTCGTTTATTTCCATCACCTTACTGGCTGAATCGATCCGTGGACTCATGACGAAACAAACCGATGGGATCCTTCTGATCAAGCCCCAGTTTGAAGCCGGCCGGGGCAGCCTGAATTCCCAGGGGGTCGTGACCAAACAGAAGGACCATCTCAGAGTTTTAAATAAAATAATTGATTTTTTCCAAACCCACCAATTCAGGGTAAATCAAATCATTGCATCGCCGATCCGGGGCGGGGATGGAAATATTGAGTATCTTATGCATATTAATTTGATTTCCGGTGATAATCTTTCCGGTGAGGGAATTTCTCGCGGGGATATTGCCGGTGAGGCTGTTGCTTGGGGAAATATTTCCGGGGAACGGTTGATGGATGTTGTAAATAAGGCCTTCGGGGAGTATTAGCATGAATGTGATCGGGATTCACGTGAACAGGGAAAAGGATCGGGAAGGTACCATATGCAGGGACATTGCCTCAAAAATCCGCAGAGCCTATCCGGCGGCGGAAATCAGGGTGTTTTTTGACAATGAGATCCAAGACACCTCCCTGGATGATATGGACATTTTATTCGTATTGGGCGGAGATGGCACACTGTTGGCAGCCGCCAGGCGGCTCCATGGCAGAAACATTCCCCTCCTGGGCATCAACATCGGGACTTTGGGTTTTCTGACCTCGGTGGAGGTCAATGAAGTCGACAAAGCTCTGGAGCTCTTGCAATCCGGCGGCTATGTCATCGAAGAAAGAAATATGCTGATGACGAGATTTGAGACGTCCCGCACCATGGAAACATTCATCGCCCTCAATGATGTGGTGGTGACCAAGGGTACCAACGGCAGGATGATGAAGTATGAAATCTTCATCGATGGCAATTATGCAACGTCCTTTCGGGGGGATGGGGTTATTTTCTCCACCCCCACCGGTTCCACGGCCTACAACCTTTCCGCAGGAGGTCCCATCTTGTATCCCACCTTGAATGCCATTTCCATGACGGCGATCAGCCCCCACACCCTGGGGGTACGGAACTTGATCATCGGCGGCCAAGCCAAAATCCAGGTTCGAGTGGAAGGGGATCTGTCCTCGTTTCAGTTATCAGTGGACGGACAGCAAAATTTCAATGTGGGGATCGAAAAAACGGTGGAGATCACCGATTCAGGCTTTAAGACCAGGATCATCCGTCTGAACGGATATGATTACTTTGATGTTTTAAGGAAAAAAATCGTATATAAAGCACAGGACATATAGGAGGATAATAGTGAAAGCCAAACGACTGAACAAGATCTTGGATATCGTTACCACCAAGAGTATTGAAACACAAGAAGAACTTGCCGAGGAACTGCGCAAGGAGGGTTTTAAAATCACTCAGGCCACCATTTCCAGAGACATCAAAAATCTGCATCTCTCAAAAGTATTGGGCAAGAACGGAAAATATAAATATGTCCTGTCCGTCAATGAACCAAAGGTGATCGATAATCAGGTGATGACCATCCTGCAAAATACCATCACCCATTGCGAATATATCGAGCACATCGTGGTGGTGAAAACCCTGGCCGCCTCAGCCGGGGCTGCCGCTGAAGCCATCGACCAGCTAGGCCTGGAAGAGATCGCCGGAACCATCGCCGGTGATAATACGATCTTTGTCTTATTCCGAAACATCAAAAAGGCGGAAGCGTTTGTTAGGCGCATGGATGCAATGGTTAGAAACCAGGAGTAATGGCCGGAGTTTGATACTCAAAATTGCCCGGGAGTGGAAAGAATGCTTTCAAAGTTGAAGATCAAGAACTTCGCACTGATCAGTGAAATGGAACTGGACTTTAATAACGGGTTTTCTGTGATCACCGGTGAGACAGGTGCCGGCAAATCTATATTTATTGACGCTGTCAGTTATGTTATGGGGACTAAATTCAATCGGGAATTTATCCGGACAGGGGAAGACAAAACATCGGTGGAAGCCATTTTCGACTGCCCGCCTGGTGTTACTCAATATCTTATGGATGAAGGGCTCTCCTTGGGTAATGGTTCACAGATCATCATCCAGCGGGAGAATGCGGTCACAGGCAAAGCCATTGCCAAAATCAATGGGGAGCTTGTCCCTGTCAACAAAGTCAAGGAGATTTACCCGCTGCTCCTGGATATCCATGGCCAGCACAACAACCAAAATCTGTTAAATCCTGAAAATCATTTGGCGTATCTTGACAGCTATGCCAATTTGAGTGATTCCCCTGAATACAGGAAGTATACAAGGCTTTACCGGGAATTGAAGAATCGGGAACTTAAGCTGTCCGGGCTGACCAGAAATGACGAACGGGAAAAAATCATTGATTTCCTGGCATACCAAATCAAAGAAATCAAAGATATGCGGGTTTCTGAGGAAGAGGAAGAAACTCTGCTGGAAAAGGAAAAAATGCTCTCCAACAGCCAGAAAATTGCCGACGCCCTGAATTATGCCAGGGAAGCCCTGGATGACGAAGGCTTAAGTACCATTGCCAGCGCTTTTAAGGGCATGCGGGGCATAAGCGAAGTGCTGAAACCGGCAGGCCCTTTGGCCGACATTATGGAAGAAGCTTATTATAATCTGGATGAAACCAGGATGGCCATCGCAGATTTGCTGGAAGATATCTACTTTGATCAAAATGAGCTGGATGATATTAATTCCCGGCTGTTTGCCTATGGGAACCTAAAGAAAAAGTATGGTGGGACCGTTGGGGAGATCCAAAAGAAACTCAGTGATATGGAGAATGAACTTTGGGAATTGGAGAATGCCGAAACCCTGATCAAAAAGCTCAAACACGAAATGAGGGGGATAACCGGGGATCTGATCACTGAAGGGGAAGCCATCCACAGTTTGAGGAACCAGGCTGCAAAGGATTTGAGCCAAAAGATCAATCGGGAGCTTAAGTTCATCGGCTTGGGGAAAGCGGATTTTGCCCCTTATGTGTTAAAAGGGGAATCTGTCCTGGAATCAGGCTTGGATTCAGTCCACTTCATGATTTCCACTAATACGGGCGAACCGAAAAAACCCCTTGAAAAAATCGTTTCAGGCGGAGAACTATCAAGGATCATGCTGGCTATGAAAGCCGCATTTTTAGATAAGGACCACACCCCCACCGTGATCTTTGATGAGATCGACATCGGTATTTCGGGAAGGATCGCTGCGGCGGTCGGACAAAAAATGTATTCCATTGCCTCAGCCACCCAAGTCCTCAGCGTCACCCATCTCCCCCAGATCACTTCCTGGGCAGACAATCATTATATCGCCTCCAAATGGGAAGCGGACGGGAGGACCTATTCCCGGATCCGCCTGGCAGATCCGGATGAGCGAATCGC
Organism: uncultured Clostridiaceae bacterium; assembly: GCA_964582675.1. Taxonomy (GTDB): domain Bacteria; phylum Bacillota; class Clostridia; order Clostridiales; family Clostridiaceae; genus JG1575. Next base: position 2,799 of record CAZOTM010000017.1, on the reverse strand, counting down.
CGAAATCGCCGGTATGATCGGCGGAGCCAATGTCACAGAATCCAGTTTTATTAACGCCGCTGAGATGATCAGCAACGTCAATAAACTGAAAGCTGAGTTAAAACCATGGTGAAAGGGCCTAAGAACACAGCGGTGCGGATCCTCCTTTGCGATGCCGACCGTCAAACCAGGACGAAAACTCTGAACAGTCTGGATCGGGAATTCTCGGATATCACCTATACGGAAAGCGGCTGCGAAGCATTAAAACTCATCGCTTCCGCCAATTTTGACTTGATCATCACTGATTTAATGTTAAAAGAAACCGATGGGATCGAGATCATTGAAAAAGCGGCGGAGATCGCTCCAAGCCGGCCGATCATTTTGTTTACTGATTTTATTCGGGAAGAAATGATCCCCCAGTTCATCAAAAGCGGGGTCAGTTATGTTCTCTATAAGGATAATCATCAGGTGCTGTGTGAGCGGGTGCATTCTGTTTTAAATGAAAAAAACAGTCTGAAAAAACCGAAAAGACCAACCGTATCTGAAATCAATATCACCGGAAATGAGGAAATAGAACGGATCCTCAAGGAAATGGGTTTTAAACGGACCCATAAGGGATTTGAATATTTGATTTGCGCTCTCCGATTGAATGCAGATGACCCTGATTTTTCCATGTTCATCACGAAGCGACTGTATCCGGAGATTGCGATCCAGAAAAAAGATAAATCGGAAAACGTGGAAAAAGTGATCCGCATGGCCATTGAATATGCCTGGAAGCGGAGATTTACCACGGATTTTCTTAAATATATCAACTTATTTAAAGATTTTTCAGAGGTAAAACCTACCAATGCCGAGTTTATCTCAATCATTTCCGGGAATTTCCGATAATTCTCACCATCGTAAACGATTTTTTCAGCCCAAATATTTTCCCGTTTCACGGCAATGAAATAAACGCTGACCCCATGGTCAGTCCCGAAACAGGTACTTTTACTCACGATTTCCCGGAGTTAAGTACCTGTTTTTATCGTTTGTGTCATGGCATGGGCAGACAAAGCTTTTCATAGATCAACATAATATATAGTATTGTTAATTATATTTAGCCACATATTCTGTCAACTTATTTTTCGTAAAAGTGATATAATTACAGTTAAAGGTATTTACATAATAATTAATACTCACGGTTCAGAAACTGTCTGACCATTGCGCTATCGTGATGGGAGACCCTGGACGAGTGGATACCCGGGCGATGGGAATGGGGAGGGCAATATGATTCAAAAAGAAAAAACCATCAATACCGAAATTATATATCAAGGTAAAATCGTCCAGCTTGAACTCCTGGAGGTTGAACTGGAGGATGGTTCACTGGCAAAACGGGAGATCATCCGCCATGCTGATGGAGTGGTCATCATCGGAGTCACCAAGGAGGGGAAAATCCCCTTCGTCAGTCAATACCGAAAACCTTATGATGAAGTAGTTCTGGAACTACCCGCCGGCAAAGTTGAAGATGGCGAGGATCCGGGAGAATGCGCGGCACGGGAATTCCAGGAGGAGACGGGCTATGCAGCCGGAAAAATTGAATATCTGGGCAGCGCGAAAACTTCACCGGGGTACAGTGATGAGACCATCTTTGTCTACCGTGCGACGGAATTATTTCCCATGCCCCTGGAAATCGATGAAGGGGAGTTCCTGGATATCATTGAATACACAAAAGAGGAGGTGAGTCAGCTGGTTCGGGAGGATCGATTAAGGGATGCCAAATCCTTAGCGGCCGTCTGTCTTGATATGCTGAAATAATTATGGATGAAAGAATTGCAGTTTATTTACAAAACCTGGCGACTTCTGGCAAATCAAAAAACACCATTGATGCTTATAAACGGGACTTGGTCAAATTGGAAAATTTTCTCACCGAGGAGAGACTTGACCTGGCCGATTTTGAGGAACTCCAAATCGTGGGTTATACGGAATATCTGATGGATTCCGGGATTTCCAAATCTTCCATTATCCGGAACCTGGTGACATTGAGAAACTTCTATAAATTTTTAAGGCGTCAGGGCTATATTTTGGAAGCGCCGATCCTTTACTATGAGCTGCCTCATCTGGACCGGGATTTACCGGAGATCCTGACCGTTGATGAAATTAAATTGATCCTGGAAGCCCCGGATAAAAATACCAATAAAGGCAAACGGGACCGGGCCATCCTTGAGCTGCTTTATGCCGCCGGGCTGAAGGTTTCGGAGCTTATTTCCCTTCGGCTGATGGATGTCAATCTGGAAAAAAGTTATATTATTTGTACCGGGAGTAAAAAGAAGGAAAGGCTCATCCCCATTGGCCATATTGCAGTGGCAGCCCTCCGTGACTATCTGAAGATCAGAAGCAACATGGCGTCGGAAAACACTGACTTACTGTTCACTTCAAACCATGGGGAGTCCATCACCCGCCAGGGAGTCTGGAAGCTGCTTAAAAATTATAAAGACAGCACCGGGATTGAAAAAGATGTCAATTTGAACACGTTAAGGAACTCCTTTGCCGTCCACCTTCTGGAGAACGGAGCGGACATGAAGGATGTTTCCGAAATGCTGGGTCATTCCGACATTAATGCGACGTTACGATACGAGGAAATGAAAAAAAAGAGCCGTTTGATGGATGTCTACAAAAACGCCCATCCCCGGGCTTGATGATAACCTGAAGCTGACATGAAACGAATTTCAAACGAAGTGACACGAACTTGAAACCAATTTGAAACCAACTTGAAACAAATCCAGGAATGATTAGAATAAATGATTGGACGAAGGACAGGTGAGGATATGAAAAGAGCAATTT
>CAZOTM010000016.1:0-19682 GCA_964582675.1 uncultured Clostridiaceae bacterium | reverse complement strand
AAGATTTGGATTATTGAAAGTGAGAAAACTTTCGGTAAAAGGTACTGCCCATGTTATGAGCCATCCAGTTCCGAAGACTTGAATAAAAAACTGATTTGTCCCTGCCGGTTTGTGGACCAGGAGATTGAAGAACGGGGCACTTGCCATTGCGTCCTGTTTGGACGGGGCGACTTGACGGATGGTGACTTCAAGAAGGCAGAGGCGCATCTTATGAAAGAATACCGCATCCCCTTGAATATCAAAGACGGCACGCTAGATACAAGGGGTATGGTCATGGACCCACTTCGAAACCTGCCAATCCCCGACAGTATGCACCAGGTCAAGAGGACGCTGGGTATGGTTCAGCCCTTAAGGGTAATCGTGGCAACTGAGGCGGAGGCAAACAACGTAGTAAAGTTCTCACAATTCAAGAAGATCTCCTGTGTTAAGCAAGAGGAGCAAGGTTACTATACAGTGACCTTCACAAAGGATTGATATAACCCATATCACCTGGCATCGTCTTGTAAATGATTGAATGGAAGGGTCGTCCAGGGAAGATAATAAACGCGATTATTGTTGGATTGGTGATTTCTGAATTTTGTTGTTTGTCGTGATTCCAAATAAACCATGAATGGAGATTCATCTACTATTTGTTTGTTTCGCGAAAAAAGCCTCTGCCAATACAAGAGGCTTAGGATATAATATAAAACAAAGAGCTATGGCGCACCTGCTTTGTTCAATTTGTGTCACCATTGATAGAAAGAGTTTTTGGGGGATTGTATATGAGAAAGATCGTTACGACTCTTTAGTGTGCATTTTTGCTTTTACATTAGCTGGATGTGCCCCGAAAAATAACAAATATGAAGGGAAAGCAGAAACACCGTCAGGTTCGACTATACTAAAGGGCACAGATTATCAGGCTGTAATTAATACTTTTTCTCAAAAAGGATTCACAAACATAAAGTCCGAACCAATTGAAGATTTAATTACCGGGTGGTTAACAAAAGATGGAGAGGTAGAAGAAGTATCCGTCGGCGGAGATGTGGAATATTCTCCAAATAAATGGTTAGCAGCTGATACACCGGTCATCATTAAATACCATACATTCGCCCAACAAACTAGCGAGAATTCGACAGAGCCAGTAACAACGGCAGCATCTGAAGCAACGTCAGCGCCAATTGCAACGACAGTTCCTGTTCAGACAACAGCTGATGCTTCAAGTATGGAAAAACCGTCACAGGAGATTTTAACCGCAGATAATTGCGAAGAGCTGGCAGCAATATTAAGTACAAAAGATGATTTTAGCCCGATTATCAAAGAATTTGTGATTAAATATGCTGGGAGAATAATTGAAGTCGATGGAAATACTGCTGATATAGCTCGCCATGATAATTACAATACCAGGTTTGATTATTTGATACTGGCTGGCGACTACAGTGAAACAACATTTTCAGGACCCAATTTCCAACTTTCAGATGTTAATTACCAGGATTTGCATCTTACTGGAGAAAATGTTCCTGATACTTTTGGGGAAAAACTTAATATTCGTTTAACTGCTGAGGTAGGAAAATATAATGAATCTTCTGGCCTTTTCCAACTTAAGCCGATTTCCATAAAAATGAGATAAGATGTCGAAATTAATTAAGTACGACCAAAATTTTAGAGGAATTTTGAAACATTAAGGTCCACTCGAAAATTTTGTGGGATGAAATATATCGGACATGTTTTTTTCTACTGATGTCGAATAACTTCAGGAAGAAGTGTGCATCGTTAGAATATACATATCCTTGTCCTCTCAGAGTTATAGTTCTGTTATTACTTCCTAGTATTCATGAATTGATCCATCTTGGAGATGGTTTTAATTCAATGCTTAAAAATAAATAGTGTGAATGGGTATTTTAGTAAATTTTTGAAGAATAATTAGTGGAATAAATGGGGGTTTCTATGAAGCGAATCAATATCCTTTGCGGACTATTGCTCATGGTGAGTATGGTAACGTCTGGTTGTGCAGCGCCATCTAGCAAGGAAAGCAACCTGGGTGATGGGAAACAAGTGACTACGAAAGCTAAAAAAACGAATGACTCGACCAAGACATCTGGAAATGAAACAACCACAGCAAAAATCATATCACCTGATGAAGATCGGGATCTTGGCTTACGAAACATTAAAATTGACAATGCAGACAATGATTTAACCGACGATCAAAAGCTGATCGTGGAATACTTTGACAATGACTATTTCTATATTAATAATGATGAGGGGTTTGAATTTCTGCAGCGTTATCCCAAGGTGTTCAGTAATTCTCAAATCAATTTAAATGGCATCGTCAAAAAAGTAATTTCTTATTCCGATGAAGAATATAAGATTTTATTGCAACTGGTCGATGGTGAGAATCATTTTAAAGCCTGGTATGGGAACGCTGACTATAGAACCTACGTTGAGAAAAGAAAAGACAACTATGTGGTTATTTCGGGTAAAACCGCTGGCTATCGATTAATCGAAGGGGACTTCTTAAGCGTTTTTGGCAGATACATCAATGTGGAAACAGTGGTGGTTGACTCCACCTCCTATACCATCCCGTTAATCAATACCTTCCGTGCAAATATTATTCCGCCAGCTTCCAGAAGCGGGACGGATAAATTCACTCCGGACTATGTTAAGCGAGTAGCGAAAGTAATTTTTGGAAATGACATTGAAGTGCGTGATCCGATTTTGGGGGAAGATGTTCCTGCCAACCCGGGAACCCTATATAGTTTAACGAGTTTTATGATCGTTGAGCCAGAAAACCAAACCAATGCCAAATTCACCAAATACAGAATGTGGATGGATGCCGGATCTCTTGAGGACGCAAAAGTTGGGCCCTGGTCGGTGACGCAAAACACGAAAATTGAAAGAGGCTTTGAATTCACCCCGGACTTGATGCATTTTATCGTCGTGACCAATGATCTGGATCAAAAAAATTTAAACATCGATTTTTACGACCGGAACCTTAACAAAATATGGAACCGTGAATACAGCGGCACTACCTCAGCGGTATACGACTACACCAAAAACAATTTCTATTTGGTGGCCAATAATGAGTTGTCCATACTGGATTTGAAAACCGGCAACAATAAAGTAAAACCCGTCCATGTGGGTAAAAAAATTGAAATTCGGAAACTAAAGGACGGTCTGCTGGTGATCGCGGAAGATCAATCGGACGCCATCATGAAACTCGGCCTTGACGGCTCCATTCTATGGAAAGCAAGCCTGGAGTACGATGTAACCCATGTGGAAGAAGTCCAGCTGAATGAGAACATCGTGATCAGCTTATCAAACAGCCAGGATAATAGTTCCAAAAGGGAAAAGCATTATCTCGTGATCGATAATCAAACAGGCGAGATTTATATGGATGCCATCTCCACCTCCGCAAGCCTCTTGTCAAATTCAACAGCAGCAGCCAATACGGCATCCAGTTTACCTCCGGTGACCACCCAGAGTCCATCAACCCCAGTGGAAACCCCCAGCCCAACCTATAATCCTGCTCCTGCAATGCCAGCAAAGAGTGATTTTTATCTATTGGCCGACAGCAGCAGGAAATATTTGAAAACCGATGATTTAAGGGGCTTGTCTGAAGATGAATTAGTTCTTGCCCGAAATGAAATATTCGCAAAACACGGCAGATTGTTTAAAGATGCTGAATTGCAAAATTATTTCAACAGCAAGACGTGGTATCGGGGATTTATAGCGGCAGACAATTTTTCGGAAAATCAATTGAATGATTATGAAAAAAAGAATGTTGAGTTTATAAAATATATGGAAAGTGTCAATTATGCCTATCGGTTGGACAAAAGCTACCCCAACGTGGCCAACCCCCAGAAGCCAACTCATTCCAAGAGCATGGCTGAAGCCTGGGATTATGAACTGAATCGGATCTACGGCCTGCTGCGGTCAAAGCTGAGCACCTCGGATATGAAGGCATTGACCGCTTCGGAAATCGAGTGGATCAATTATAAAGAAGATCGGGTAAAGAAAGTGTTTGAAGCCGGCCAGGACGGCAATGTTACCTTAGCCGATTTGACAAAACAACGCACGCTGTTGTTGATCGATTATTATTTCGCTCCCAGGTAACCTAACTATTGCAGAAGCAGACTTTTCTGCAGCGATCAGTTTTAATATTTCAACCAACCAGGCTGGCCAAAACCGCCGAATTTGCCCACGAATTGATCAACACTGAATAATGCGTAAGATTACCGCCTGGGATAGAGTTCTCCCAGCGGTTTTATTTTTACCAAGAATTTCAATTTTGGGGACTCAAACCCACAATTCATATCCTTGGGATCGTGATGGGTATTGAAAACTACCTCCGGAGGAGGAAGCGAAAAGGCCAAAACCAAACGGGACAAGCGCATTCGGCAAACAAATGGAGATGAAACAGGAGAAAAACCTAATTCCTTTGGGGAGATTTCCTCAAGTATTCGATTATGTACGGCATCATTGTTTGATCCCATCTGATATTGCCGATTGAAGACCATTCCGGTTAATTGATTCGAAAGATAAATTGACCAACTCAATGGAGGTGGCGGGTGTCTTTGTTTCCACATTGGCAGGATTTTTACTTGCCAAACTCAGTTGCAAACTCACTTCCCAAACTCAGACTGAATGGCGCAGCAAGGCTCCATTCCGAAAACTCCAATGGGCAATGATCGGTTGCGATGATATCATAGATAGTAGCTTTAATGTTAGTTTATTGGGAGGTTTTCGAATGAAAAGAATCGCCATCATTGGTTGCGGCGCCCTGGGACAAACCTTGGCCCGTAATTTGAAAAAGGTCCTGGCGGACCGTTACACCATCACGGGCATTTTGACCCGTACACCGCAAACCGAGTTTGTCCGGGAAATCGGCTGCAAGGCCTATAAGGATTTCTCAGAGCTGCTTTCAGACCAGCCTGACTATGCGGTGGAGATCGCCGGGGTCCCTGCCGTCGCTGAATACGGGGAGGCAATCTTAAACCACGGCATTGATTTGATCGTGGTATCGGTGGGCGCTTTGGCGGACAAGGCTCTGTATGCGTCGTTACAAAGAAGCGCCGAGCAATCTGGCCGCAGGATCTATATTGCCAGCGGGGCCATTGGCGGGTTTGATCTGATGCGAACCTTTGCCCTTATGGGGCCCATGGCGGCCTCCATAGAGAACTTCAAACCGCCGGAGGGACTGGAAGGTGCTCCCTATCTGGCAGGCCGCAGCCTCTCCCGCACGGAGCCCGAAACCATCTTTACCGGTTCAGTCGCCGAGGCCATCCTGGGCTTCCCGAAAAATGTCAATGTGGCAATGGCTACGGACATCGCCGTTGCCTGCGACACCGAAGTCATCATCCAAAGCGTACCGAATCTGCCGGAAAACCGCCATGTCATTCGCTTGAAAAATGATAACGCCCATGCCGAGCTCTTCATCTCCTCCGCACCGGACCCCAAAAACCCAAAATCCAGCACCTTCACCGCCTGGAGTGTCATTGCCCTGTTGGATAATCTCGATTCCACCGTGCAATTCTTTTAAGGCAGCTGATTCCATTTCCGCAGACATCAGACAGTGAAAGCTGTAAGGTAAGAGCAAAGTCGGAAATTTGGACTTAAGATTCAGGTGTGAGCTCCCCCAGTAGGATTGTCCATCTCATGGACCGGCTTACAGATCTGTGAAAAATTCTAAGTCAGATGGGCAAAAGTAAATTCCACTCTGGTATAACAGGGTGGAATTTACTTTTCCAATCAGCTAATAAACATTAATTGGGCAAATTTTATTTGAATTCAGCTTTCCTACAGCATTTTAAAAGCCGCCTAAACGCGGTTTCAGAATCCCTAATCCCCATCGTCTAAAGCCAACGGCATCAACAAGACTGCCGCCCCAAAGGACGCCCGAGAACCGCCCTAAATAATGACTGACGACATTTGGCAGGACAGCATCCAGCCGAAAGCCTTCTTTGAGTCATCAAGGGTTTACAGATCCAGTGCTACACCGGAAGACCAAGGCTCGACGGAGCATCGGTTATATTTACCCTCACCATCTATGGGATGAAGGCGGCGGATGAAGGCGGCGGATGAAATCCGCGATGACCTTCTTTTCCCGGGTAGTCTGCCAGCGGCGACTCAGAATGTATTCGGGACCTGGATTTCGGGGATCGGTTCGGAGGGACCACTGCCGCCCAAGATCAGTCTCTGCACATCAAGCTTGGCGACGACCGTAAATAGTGTCATCTTGTCCCTGATCAGCCAGGATTTCCTGTTCGGTAAGAACAAAGGTCTAACTGGGGCCCGGTGCGGCCTTAACTTCCTTATCTCCCGATGCGGTCAATTCAAGCATCCTGATTAGAAAGACCATCAGCCCCCCCAGACTCAGACTGGATGTTCGGCCCAAGGTCCCCCAGAAATGAGGCAATGGCAGGCACCCGGTCCTGGGCTGGATTAAGATGTCTGATGGTCATGTAAAGGCAATAACAAAATGGTCGTCTGATCAAAAAAAGAGAAAAAAGAGCGGATGCCCCAGAGGAACATTTAAGTCCCCGGAGCATCCGTTCTTTATTGGAGGAAGGTTGAATCGCTATCTATTGATGTTGATCAATTCGCCATAATGAACATTGGCTACTGTGCAGTTTAAGTTGTAAGTGACTCCATCCAGTGTTACTGTACCTTTCACCTGAGCAGGCCCATAATAATCGAATATTTTTCGGTTACGGGATTCTATAGTTTTAGTTACACCTGATGAGTCGGTTCCGGAGATGGTTAGATTCATCAAAGAGTTATTAAACGTTGCGATTCCTGCAGCGCCCCGATTCCAGTTTATGGTGGGGCTAAAATCATCATGAGAAAGTTTAAGGAGATCCAAGTATCGCTTATTGAAGTCACTGCTGTGTAATTGTAAAAGTCTGCATCCGGTATCAAAGGTTTATACACTTTATAATCGATTGATTGTAAAATCCACTGTCTGCCTTCTTGATCAATAAATTGCTCTGTTTCCAGTTGTCTATACCCATCATCCACAGGTTTTGCTGCGTACGCCGTAATTGCTGTGCCCAATGCCATTGTCAATGCCATAAACATGGCAAGCATTAGTTTAAAAGTCTTTTTCATGAAAATCGCTCCTTCACAAGACTTTATATAAAACAAATTGTGACTCAATGCTTCCCTGGATTCTGATATCACCGCAGGGCAGAGCGCCGTCCCCATAAAAGTAAAAAACGGCCTGGCGGCCGCCTACAACATGTGCTCCTGTTTAACTGATGCGACCCGATCAAGCCATACAGTCTTTGCACTTAAACACGATCTTGTTCTAGCTTTATTGTAGGACGGTGCTTTAGTGTTTTCAAGATTGTTTTGCATACAAACGAAAATTTGTCAAGGCTTTTTTCAAGATCTTTTTTTTGTGATTTTTGGCCGGTTTGTTCATAAAAAAGGGGCATTCGAGTGATTTCGAATGAATTTTTATAAGCTGATTGGCGGGCTTTTCCGCAAAGCAATGATTACCCGCAAAAGTCGATTTTCAACCAGATGTAAGAAATTGTACTGAAATATGGGAGCTGCATAACTGGAGTCCAGGCTGATCGACTATCCTCACCGACAAACCCCGTATACTATCCCCCGGGAACTGCGAAACGATTTTAGAAGTGATCGAACACTCATGAGAGGCTTGTAGGTTGCAGCGGTCATGGTGCCGAAGGAAATAGTTTTTCAGATGAAAAAACTCAAAGGTATGAGACAGGGATCGTCCGTGTGACCTATATATCATTGAACCGACTTATTTCGTTAGCGAGATTTGCGACGGATTGATGCGGCCGAAGGAGAAGCTTGGTGTCTTTAGAAAGATTTTTAATTGCAAGCAAGACTCTGAATAACACCAGAGTCTTGCTTCTTGCGCTGATTATGACAGGCTGTATCAGCCAATGTTTAGTGCGGAATAAACACGCCGCCAGCTAGTTGAACCGCCAAGGGCCTGCGCCCTTTGGGGGGCATTCCTTTTTTAAAAGCCTTAAAGCTTGTCCTGACCAGCAATGCTTGATCAGTGACTATTCAATCAGTAGCAAGGCGAAAAAGTTCCATTGGCCATAGGTGTCTTTTTGCGTATCGATCTGATACCCGTTGTCTCGGGCAGTTTTGAAGACATCAATGCCGCAGGCCTCCATCAATGGCCGAACATCCTTGTTTTTACCTTGGGTTAAGAGAAACTCAGACTGAGCCTCAGTTTGAGCACCCTGTCATGTAGGCGCCGCACCGAAGGGCAGTGACAGCATGGCAAAGGCTTTATAATAACCCATGAAGTAGGCCTCATGCTCCAGCTGGACGGCATGCCGGGAAAGATTTGAGCCATCGGGACCGGTGAGCAATAACGCCGTATGATACTCCTGAAGAACCTTCCTGGTTTCTTCAGCGCTTGGTGCGAAGGGCGGATGCAGCCCATCCTTGTTATAGAGGGGACATCCGTATTTGCATTTCCATTGGACCCATTCACCAACGGTGACCGAACTGGTCTCGATCAGCTTCGCTCCTTGAACACCAAGCTCCAGGGCTCGTTTGTGAAGCTGGTCCAGTTTGTTCAATGCTTGTTCCATCCTAACCTCCTTATGGGCAGCGGTGTTTTCGGTGGCCGTGGCGGTTCCATGATAAAAGTCTCATTTCCACAGTTGCGTGGATGCACTGGCAGTTTTAAGAGGACTTCAATGATTAAAAACTGAGGTTTGTCAGCTGAGGCTTAAAAATACGATCTTCCAGGCAAGTTCCCCAAAACATCTCCCTTTTTCTTTATCTTAACATCCGGCTACATCCATATCAATGAGGATAAAATAAGGGACAGCTTGGCCATTTTGATAACCCCTGTCAGCGCTTATCCTGGGGATTCCCATGATATGCGGACGAGTATATCTGGTTCTTTAATCGGTTCTAAATTCCACTGGTCTCCCGAACCACCATAAGAGTGTACTCTGGAGCGATGCCCCCAGGAAGACTTTTCGCATGCCAACATTCAGGCTGCCCCATCATTGTCCCATCATCGGCTGATCTTCGATGAATCAACCTATCAAAGTGGCAGGTGCTTTCATCACCGGTCACCTTTTTATAAGCCAAGCTGCAGTCTTCCATGGGCAATCCACAGCCCAGAAGCTAAGCCGGAAAAGCCTTGGGAAAAAAGTGCGGAGGAAATCCGGCAAGGGCGGCGAGTCCAGTACCTGTCGCGAATGCAAACTGATGAAATAAAGGGGATCGTACACTGATCTTATTGTGAGCAGGAAAATTTCCAATAGGTAACGGAGAAAGCGGTGGATGCTGCCGAAGAAGGATACACTGGACAGCATATCTGAAAGTAAGGAGTTTCAATGCCGGCGGTGTTTTGGTGTCAATGCAGGCGGCATTCTCCAACAGAAGTTGAAACAGCCCGCCGGCAAGGATTGATCATGCAACCGGAGACACATGCGGAAAACAAAACGGTACCAAATGAATGCCAAAAATAGCTGAGTGATTAAGGAATACGGAGAAAACATGGTGTATTCGCAAAATAAAGTTTATAATCAGAACTAAGGACAGGTACAACTGATGAATCCAAATTGTTGGTCAAGATGGATCTTGGAGCATTGTAACGGGTACCTAAAAACAGCTGAAAACAGCTTGCATTATTTTATAACCGGGGTTGAAGGCAGAATTTTTCAGGGGCTCCATTGACAGCGAATGGCTCATCCGCTGATTTTTCATCTTTGTGATACTTAGCAGCTCATGATTTAACTTCCCGATCCGCCATCGCTTTTGGTGGGATCAAGGATCAAGACAGTGGGTGCCCATGACACAGAATGCTCCTGGGGAATCCACCAGATACCATGAGGGAAGGTGGTGGATTCCCCAGCACTGACTAAGGGAAAATACCTGCCAATTTAGTAAACGTTCACAAGGTGCTGTTAGTAACGGCATGCCCGAACCCTCCAAACCCTGAATGAAACTGACGCACACTGGCTGTGCTTCCCCGGATTTTACCCGCTGAAAGCATGGGACATGGCAGGGATAATATTAACTTAACGGTTTCCTCCGTTGCCAGCCTCAAAGCCAGCGGGCAACTCCCAGTAGTGGGCGGCCCCAGAAAATTGCCATGAAGTTACTCCCAAAAACCAGTAAGGCTGAAAGCCATGGTTTGGTTTGAAGCGCCGCTGTTCGGCAGCGCAGGGTTCAAGTAAAGGCTTCATACATCCATTACTTGGCACGGTTTTCAAGGGGATCGCACCGTTGGCCCACGGACCTGAAAGCCTCCGGCAATCACCGGAGGGAGGCATTAATGGGATTATTTTCATCGGCCGTCCGAAGGCGATGGATGCGGGGAATAGCAGAGCAGAAGTATACCCCGGATGATGAGGTGAACGAGCGCCTCTTCCTTTTTATCACTTAAATCAACAGCATAGGACATTAGAGGCATACTTGTATCTCCAGATTGGTGGATAGCAAAATCATGCCTTTTTGTATTGTTATGTTTGTAGAGTTATGAATGTTACATAATTCCGGATCGATGGATCCATAGATCGGTATACGGTACGTTTCGCAGTCCTAAGATGGCAGTTCGCATTTCGCAGCAGCAGCCAGAGCTTAATCAGCTAAGGAGCAATGGATGCAGAGGACATTGGGGAGCATTCCTTAAATGAGCGGTAGCGGGTTCTTGGCCGAAAACTATGGAGCAGCAGTTTGCCTAAAATAAAAATCGGGAAGGGGAGATGGGGGATTCAGGATAAATCCAGACATTGTTTCCAGAACCGGCGCCATGTCAGGTCCATATTAAGAGGAGGTTGGTGGCAGAAAATAATATTCAAATCAGTGCGAGTTCCTGAGAAGCAAACCAACTACAGCCTGTCGGGGCTTCGGATAATAACCTGGGGTGAGATGAACCCAGATAACCAGGGCAGATCCTTCACTGCATGAGAGCTTCCCCGGGGAAGCTCCGGTTCACCTACCATTGCACGTCAGGGCTTCTCGGAGCTGGGATAGAGGCAGGGGAGAGATCAGGATATCCGCTGCCTCATGGAACGCCAGGCTATCACAGTTGCGCAAAAGTATGAGGGGATAACTCTGCCGGCAGCTGCAGGTCAGCTCCGCCGGGGTATGATCCACCGGTCATCCGGGCTAGAATCAAGGCCTTGCTCAATTTGCCCCCGGGTGCTGGATGCTGCCAGAAACTTGTCCCGAAGGATTAGTGTTGTGAAAAGAGACATGAGATTCCTGCCCATCCCCTGGATCAACCGCTTCATGGCATACATAGGGCTTCTAGCAGCCAAACTATCAGTTTAACGGATTCCGGCCCATCAGGCACAAGGCCGATCCAGGAAATATGAATTCACACCCGGACCGTCACCCACAGTAAGGAGTTGAAATAATTCCAAATATTAAAAATGAGATAAAAAAGGATGTGTCTATTATGAAAATCAGAAAGTCAATTCTGGCAATCATTACGTTGGCACTGGTTATACCGACCATCTCTGCCTTTGCCGTTGAACCCGAACTGTCGCAAGTAGAGGAACTTGGCAAACTCATCTTCTTTGATGAAAACCTCTCTCTGGAAGGTAACCAGTCCTGCGCCACCTGCCATGCCCCTGAAGTCGGTTATGTCGGTGCCGATCCAAACATCAACGCCCACGGCGGTGTCTATGAAGGGTCTGTCCCCGGAGTGTTCGGTGACCGGAAGCCCCCGTCGGCAGCCTATGCCGGGGACAGCCCAATTTTGTATTTCGATGATGATGAAGGGGTCTGGGTTGGCGGCATGTTCTGGGATGGCCGGGCAACCGGCTGGGAACTGGACGATCCCCTGGCTGAGCAGGCCAAGGGACCATTCCGCAATCCCAAGGAGCAGGCAATTCCTAATGATGAATCACTCGTTTTGAAAGTCAAAGATTCTATCTATGCTGATTTGTTCGAAGAAGTATGGGGTGCTGGATCCCTCGAGAATGTCGAGGCTGCATATGATAACATCGGCCGATCGGTGGCCGCCTACGAACGAAGCGATGAAGTCAATCCCTTTAGCTCAAAGTATGACAATTATCTCCAGGGGAAAGCCAAACTCACCGGTCTGGAGAGAAAAGGCCTCGAGCTCTTTGAAGGCAAAGCCATGTGTTCGGCCTGCCATATCAGCGAGCCTGGACCGGACGGCGAGAAGCCCCTTTTCACCGATTACACCTATGACAACCTGGGCATCCCCAAGAATCCGGAAAATCCAGCCACCATGGCTGATGAAACTTGGGTTGACCCTGGCCTGGGCGGTTTCCTGAAAGAAAGTAATTATCTGGGGGCTGACTATGAGCCGGAATGGGGCAAATTCAAAGTACCCACCCTGCGGAATGTGGCCCTCAAGCCTAAAAACAAAGATATCAAGGCTTTTGGACACAACGGCTATTTTAAGTCCCTGGAGGAAATCATTCACTTCTATAACACCCGCGACGTGGACGGCGCCGGATGGAAAGGTGTTCCATGGCCGGAACCCGAGTTTGCGGATACAATGAATGTGGTTGAACTGGGAGATCTGGAACTGACGGTGTTTGAAGAGAAAGCCGTGGTGGCATTCCTGAAAACCCTCAGTGACGGGTATAAAAAATAGTCTCATTTCCCATCGGTCAATACAATCAGCAGGGCAGCTCCTCATCCGGAGCTGCCCTTAGATTATGCGTCTGGCATGACGCCTGGTTGGATGGTGATGGCCATAGTGGGGCAGCTGAAACCAACAAATTCGTCTGGGAATTTGCCCATCACCCTCTCAATCCCTACCCCCTCATTCCATACCTGCGGCTCGCAAAATCTGGTACCCGCCATACCTTAAGCCCGCCATTCCCGTCGAGCTTCGTTTCCGAAAGGTCGGCCCGATTTTTTACAACCGGGCCGCCTGCCAGCGATAGACTTGGGAATGAACAAAGGGATCCTGAACAAGTGAACATCTAGGCCTTGGGCTGCACTAGCATAACGGGAAATCCGGGTGGATGAGGCTGCAAGCCAGGCAAGTTAAGGCCCTGGTTCATTGGAGGTTTTCTGCTGTATGGTCCGCAGCTTCAAAGGGGCCTTTCTCCTGCGGAGCCCGCCTGTATGGCAGCTTTTTACAACCATCCAAATCCACTGCCTGATCAGCAAACCAAGCCAGTCCGAAGGAAATAAACCGGGAGCACTTTGCGGTTTCCGGGCAAACCAGCCGGTTTTTTCGGAAAGGCGTAAAATATTGTCCGAGCAATAAGCTATTCTTAGGACAGATGCAAAACCCGATTGGATCCACAGGAGATCAGGGCATCGATACGATTCTGCTTTTACCAACTGCCCCGCACCCATCACCAAATATTTATTTATGGAGGTATTCGTAATGAAAAAAAGTCTCCTCAGTCTGCTGACCCTTGGGTTGGTTCTGACTGCTGCTGCCTGTTCCGCTCCTGGGGCGTCTTCGGTGGATCAGCCGGTGAAGAGCGCCTACGCCAAGACGAAGGTTGAAACAAATGCCGCCTCAACGGGAGCGGCGCCCGGGATCAGCACTGCCCCTCAGTCCACCCCCGCCGCCCCCGAAACTCCGGCCAAAGTGACCACCAGCGCCCCCACTTTGGACAAACAGATCCTCGTCGATGAGAAGGATGTCAGGATCACCGTGACGGGCCTGACCATGGACGATTGGATGGGGCCGGCCTTGAAGCTCCTCATCGAGAACAATTCCGACAGAGATTTGATGTTCCAGGCCCGTTCGGCCTCAGTGAATGGCTACATGATCGACCATATGATCTCCGCCGAAGTGGCTGCCGGGAAAAAAGCCAATGATAAGATCACCTTCATGAAGGCTGACCTGGAAACGGCGGGAATCAAGGAAATTGCCGACATGGAGCTGAGCTTCCACATTGCTACCGCCGACAAGTGGGATGAGTATTTATATACGGATTTGCTCCCCATTAAGACCTCGCTGGCCGAAGGTTACCAATACACTTTTGATGATTCCGGAAAAGTGCTCTATGACCAGGACAAAATCCGGATCATCGCCAAGGGGCTTTCCAGCAATGAATCTCTGTTCGGACCCGGGCTGATTTTATTCATCGAAAATCTCAGCGACCAATCAATCACCATCCAGGCCAGGGATGTTTCCGTCAATGGCTTCATGATTAACAGCATGATGTCTGCGGAGGTCTCACCGCAAAAGCGGATGATTGATGCCCTGACCTTCTTAGAATCCGATCTGAAAAACAATGCCATTGAAAAGTTTTCCGATGTGGAACTGGCGTTTCATATATTCTTCACGGAGGGCTGGGAAACTCTGGTTGACACGGAAAAGTACATCTTGGAATTCAACTAATCGGGGGGATTCGACCAAGTCCCAGACCGCTTGGTCCGCCGGCTGCCCAGGCAGGGATCACCCGGACGGTTCTTCCAAATATCCACGAAAGGATTGTTGGGTTTGCCTGAGATGGTCTTTGTGTGAACCGGCTTCCTTCAATTGGGGGATGAACATTTTAGAATTTCGGCATTTTTCCCGACTGTTTGGACCAGGCGGTCTGGGTAAACAGCGCTGGACCGAATCCGGGCTGATTCGGATTATCCCTCTTCGGGATAATTAATATGGAGTGACTTTTTCAACGGCGAAAAGGTAATAAAGTAAAAAAGTCTTTGATATTCTGTTCGTGTGAAGGCAAATTTTCAAAATAATAAATTTGAGAGATAAGGAGTCAGTATGAAAAAGACGTTATCCCTAGTCCTTGCAGTAATCATGGTATTTTCCATCACCGCCTGCGGATCCAATAACTCAGCCAACAGCACAGCGCCAGGCAGTAAGTCGGAAACGGCAGATCAGACGGTGGTGAATCAGGGGAAGACTCCCCAAACTGCCACAGCTCCAAGCGAAGAGGCTGAATTGGCTGCCGATGCGGCTGAGCTGAAAGGGATCGGCGATGTGGAGGTTAAAAACGGAATCCTGACGGTTTCGGTTACTTTGCCAGCTGATTTTGTGGGGGAGGAAACAACTCAGGAATACCTGGATGCCAATGCCGGTGAGGTGTATGCTTCGGGAGTGCGCAATGAGGATGGTTCCGTCACATATAAGATGACCAAAGCCCAGCACAGGCAGATGCTGGCCAGGATCACCAGCGGTATGGACGAATCCATGCAGAAATTGATCGATGATGAAACCTATAGCATCGCCGACATTGCCTACAACCATAACTGCACGGTATTTGACGTCACGTTGGATTCAGATTCCCTCGGCTTCGCCGACGCCTTCGCGGCCATGATGTTCTATATGTACGGCGGCATGTATGGCATTTTTAGCGGGAACAGACCGGACGGAATTATCGTCAATTTTTATGATCCCCAGGGAAACCTGGTCGAGTCAGGAAATTCAGCGGATGCCGGGGAAAAGGCTCAGTAAGATAGATCCCCAGTCACCGGGAAAACCAAATCGCCAAGTATCATCATTATGGCAGTCAAAGCCCTGTAACCATTGGGGCTGGGTGGGGAGAGGGGCGTCCCTCTAAAAAGCCGACGAACTAAAAAAACTACCATCATCGCCCCCAATTCGGTGTGGTATCGTCCGCTTTTGCCTCCAGGAAACTTCATCACGTCCAAAGAGAGCCAATTCTAAGAAACGCCAATGCCAAGAGCCTGCCGGCCAAAGCCTGGGTCTCCGGAGGTAAGGAAGCGTTCATTAACGCAGAATAGAATTGAGTAAACCGCCAGGGATTGTTTCTCCCGGCGGTTAATTTTGATGTAATTTATATTTTTTTGGCATATTTTTTTGCTTTAAAATCCAGGGTTGTGGTCTTTGATAAACTCTGCTGGTTCAAGCGCCGCAAAATATTAATAGGATTCAAACAGGTGGGTGATCTGTCCAGGTGCCATAAAGAAGAAAAAGGAGAAAATACGGGGAAATCTGGGCCGCTGATCCCGACTGGTTGGGATCCCAAATGAGCCTCGGACCGATTTTCGTGGAAATAGCAAACGGCCGGGACAGCTTGGCCGTCCCGGCCGTTGGGATCAGATTATTCTGGTTCAGCATGCCAGCCAACGAATAGGAACACTGCCGGATTTGACCGGGGCTTGTCTGTATACACGATCAGGGGTCAGTTTGGTGGATAGTGGCTGTCAAATTCTGGTTAATTTGCAGAATTTTGGGTGCCAAGGTATTTTTCCGTGTGGTTGATATGCAGCGGTGAGGCGGTACAGCGGTACAACGGTGCAGCGGTACAACGGTGCAGCGGTGCAGCCGCTAGGATCAATGTGTCCCCTTGAAGAAATGCAGATCCAGGGATCGGGACAGGAACTCCAGTGCCCGGCAGCCCCCCAGGCTGTTGCCTTTCTCATCCAGGGCCGGGCTGAAGACGCCGACGCCGAGCTTGCTTTGAGCCAGGGCCATGATGCCCCCGCCGACGCCGCTTTTGGCCGGCATGCCCACCCTGATGGCGAACTCGCCGGAACTGTCATACATGCCGCAGGTGACCATGAGGGTCTTGACCAGAGAGGCGTGATAAGAGCTCAGGATCTGTTCCCCGGTGACGGTGTCCTGGCCATCGGTGGCCAGCAGGAGACCGAAGCGGGCCAGGTCCGACGTATCGGCCAGGATGGAGCACATCCGAAAATATGCGTCCAATGTGGCATCCACGTCCCCCTGGATGACCCGGTCAGCTTTCATGAAGTAGGCCAGGGCACGGTTGAGATCCCCGGTGGCCTTTTCTGACTGGAAGACGGCTTCGTCGACGGTCAGCGGGCGGTGAGCCAGCTTTTCCAAAAAGGCCAGAAAGCCGGCAAAGGTGAGCCCCTTCTCCAGGATCAGCCCCATGGTGGCAATCGCCCCGGCGTTGATGAACGGATTCAGGGGATGTTCGCCCTTGGTCTCCAGCTTGACGATGGAGTTGAAGGAATCTCCGGTGGGCTCTACACCCACCCGGGAAAAGACCGTCTCATGACCAAGCTCTCGCAGGGCGTAGACCAGGAGCATGGCTTTGGCGACGCTCTGCATGGTGAAGGGCTGATCCCAGTGGCCCGCATTGTGACACGTCCCGTCCCTGGTCATTACCGTGATGCCCAGATGATCCGAATCGGCCTTGGCCAAAGCCGGTATATAGGTTGCCACCCGTCCCTGGCCCAGATAGCGCCGGGCATAATCCAGGGCGTCGGCTAGGATTCCATCCAGATCCCCCTCGTCCGGTTTGATGGTATGTTGGTCTACCATAGCGATCCTCCAGAGTTATTTTCTTCATTGTAGCCCATTCCACCCGACAAGTGAACCAGGTCTCCCGCATCCTTGCGGCAGTGTTCCGGCTCAAACCGAAACGATGACTGCCAAGGTATCAGGACAGGGGGTCAAGGGGGCAAACTATGCATTGAAGCAGACTGTATACTTTTGGGGTTATGGAGAATGGAGAAATGACGTAAATTGGTTGTTGTAAAATTGGTTGGTCACTTCCGCAGGTTGACGTAAGAGTCGAACTCATGGGGATGGCGTGGGCATGGTGGTTTCGTTTAGGGAAGCAGGAGAATAAGCCTGTTCCAAGGCTACAAAGTAATCCACCAGCTTCTTTACCGCACCGGTCGTCTTGACGTGTCTAAACCACTGGATTTTTGCCAGGTTCCTTTCGGAAGGGAAGATTTCGATCTCATCCCCTTCATTCAGAACATAGTGCATTCCGACATGAGCCCGCTGATGGTTGATTAAGGCATAGTCGAAATGAAGACCGATATCGGTGTGCAGGAGGAATGCAAAGTCAAGGACGGTGGCGCCTGCGTCAATGAAGCGGGGGTCACCGTTTCTGGTAAACACCTTGATCTTCGGTTTGTAGGTGTCTCTGGGATCAATGTCATTTACATCATCAAAGAATTCTGAAAAGTGTTTGTCCGAGTCAATGATATTACCGATTTTGTAACGCAAATACGATTGATTGGTGCAAATAAACAAACGATACAAATTGTCCATCTCGTCGCTGAGTAGGAAAAGCGTGGTGTCCTTTTGAGTGGTTTGCACAAAGTCCCGGATACAGATTCCAAACTGCATGAAGAAAGAATGATAGTATTTGAAAAAAATATCAAACGGGTTCAAGCCTTCCTGGGCGCTGTCGATGATGTCATCAAAGATAACCGTTAAGTCATAAATCCCAATGTATCGTTTATTCAACAGCCGATTAAAATCACGCTTCATGTTCTTGGCCTCATGAGTGATTTGACGGAAAACACTGACCTTGGAGCGAGGTCTATAAGCGAAACCAGAGATAAATTTGCTGTATGGCTTCAGATCAGGGGGAAAGTCGGTCTTTTTTAGAAACGAGGCGCCGTTTTTGAATGCGTCTTCAATTATTCGAATCGTCCGATTGCAAGTTCTCGCATTGGCTTTCCAGTATTCTTGGAAATAGCTGCTGATGGCATTGTACTGGGATTCATGTTCAATCTTAAAGCACAGTTCCGCAAGATCATCAATGATTTTAACTGCCCCCATCTTAACGGCCATTGGAATAATGATCTCCCGCGTGTGCAGCGCTTTCTTGATTTGCCGCTCCTTGGGAAGGCAGTCGATGGTGTTGAGATTGTCCAGGCGGTCAGCCAATTTGATATAGAGAGCCCGGTCGCTCATGTACTTTTGGAGTTTGGCATCGGAAAGGGCTTGGATTTCCTCCTGGGTCAACCCTTCCATGTCTTTTAGATCTTGATTGAGATTCGTAACGGTATCCACCATATCGGCAACTTCGGAATTGAACGTTTTCTCGATTTCTTCCTTGAATATCTTGCAGTCCTCGACGACGTCGTGGAGCAGAGCAGCTATGACAACATCACTTTCAAAGCCCCATTCGGCCACATAGCGGGCAACTCGAACCGGGTGCAGGTGATACGGTTCTCCGCTTATCCGACTTTGGCCCTTATGGCTTTCTAAGGCGTAATCATAAGCTTTCTTCAGCAAGGTCTTATTGGGGATCTTATGATTCGCACAAACCAACCGGAGAATGTCATCGTAGCTGGCAAACATCTCGTACATCTGAATAACCTCCTTTAGTCGCTTTCTCTCAAGGGAAGATCGTTAACCTCTTTGAGCAGGTGATACCATTCATCATCATCCCGATTGGATATTTTACCGTATTGGAACATATTTCTTTTCAGACTTTCGTTGATGTATCGCTCCAAATTAGCTTTCACCATGACTGTCTTTTGCCAATCGCTCAATTCGGTGGTTTGTCGGCCGTTGCGGTCTTTCGGTGCCATGTATAGCCGATTGAACAGGTCAATCATTTCATCAGCTTCCGTGGTCACTCGGAAAGTGGGGTAATTGAGCAGCAGAGTGTGAAAAATCTCTTCGGAGGAAAGCTGGACTTTGTCTCTGGTTATGCCGATAAATTGGATGGTTGGACTGGATTCACGGCCTTTGCAGACGGAATTGATCGTGCCCATACTTCCAATATTTTTCTGTTTTGAGCTGTGGATTTTATAGAAGATCGCCAGCGCCTTATCCTTATCGCCATGCTCTAAGGTAAGGAAGACATGCTTTTCGCCCAGGTCAAAACTGCCGCGGTACATTAAGTTCGAATGATTATTGGCAATGTAGTCGATGGCTGCGCTGGCTGCAGGAAAAGAATCGATTGCAGCCTTAATTTGATCCGCCTCGTTGATGTCATCCAGCCCGAGAACAGCCACGCTGCCATAGGTGGTTTTACCGGCTGATCCAGGATTCTCATAAATTAGAAAAATCCCATATCTGAGGGCAGCGGACGCATCATAGCTGTCTC
>CAZOTM010000015.1:0-21330 GCA_964582675.1 uncultured Clostridiaceae bacterium | reverse complement strand
AAGTCGTTGGGCGTCACTCCACCAAACACGTTATAATTCTTCGGGAATTTAGGATTCATGAGCGTTTACCCCGACAACCGGCCCCGCCACGAAGATTCGTGACGGGGCCGGTTGTCGTTTGGGATTTGACCGTTTACCAATTACTCCACCACTTGGGCAGCTGCCTTCAATATGACCCTAATTTGGGAAGGGCACATCCTCCATGATGAGGCACCCATTGAAACTGCCTTTCATGACCTCCTTGAATTCAGCCCAGGCTGGTCAGGCTGGTAAAAAATATTTCCAGCAAAACCTCCCGTCAAATTTACGCAGCGCCGGACCAACCCCAGCCAGCAGCCCTCTTAAAACAAACCAGGCACCAACACTGCTTAAAGTGCCGATGCCTGGTTTTATGTTTTATTCTGTCGTTCCCTGCTGTCGTTGTACCCTTGGGATCCATCGGATCCTGGTTTGATTGTTTAGCTTATTTCTTCAGCAGGTCCAGGGTCGCTTTGACAAACATACCCACTGCGGAATCAAGATAGTCTTCATCGATGCCAAATTTCGGATTGTGGTGCGGGTAAGCAGTTCCTTCAATTTCCAATGGATTTTGAAAGAAAATGAATACGCCCGGCACTTCCTGGAGATAGACTGCAAAGTCCTCGCCGCCCATGACCGGTTTTTTCAACCAGCTGACACGGTCGGCTCCAAACTGTTCTTTGGCTGATTCAAATACCCTGGCAGTCAGCTCCGGATCATTGATCAATGGAGGTGCGCCGCGGAAGTACTCGTACTCCACGCTGCCCCGGAAGGCTTTGGCCACATTTTCAGCCACTTCACCGATCCGCTGGGCCAGCATTTCCCGGTTTTCAAGATCCACGGCTCTGGCGGTACCTTCGATGAAGACTTCCTCCGGAATGACATTATAGGTCGATCCGGCATGGAATTGTCCGATGGTGATAACGCCAGGCACAGCTGGTTCGATTTCCCGGGAGATGATCTCCTGGAGTGCGGTGACGATGTAACTGGCCATGACGACTGAGTCCTTGGATTGATGGGGATAGGCCCCATGGGCGCCTTTTCCCTTAACTTTCAGGGTGAAGCGGTCCAGGCAGGCCATCATGGGGCCTTCCCGGAAGGAAAAGGTTCCCGATTTGACATCGTCGCTCAGCTTGCCGATATGAATCCCCAAAATATAGTCTACATCCGGGTTCTTCAGGGCGCCGGCTTTTACCATGGGCTCTGCCCCGGCACTGATCTCTTCACCAGGCTGGAACAGGAACTTGACGGTACCGCCGAATTGGTCCTTGATGGAGTTCAAGGCTTTTACGGTAGCCAATAAGACGGAGGTGTGACCGTCGTGGCCGCAGGCATGCATACAGCCGTTGGTGGACGCAAAGTCCAGTCCGGTCTCTTCCACTACGGGAAGGGCATCCATGTCGCCGCGCAGGGCGATGACTTTGCCGTTGCCTTCGCCGGTACCGGTGATGGTTGCCACGATGGCTGATTCCAGTCCGACGTTAGCCTTATATTCGACTCCCAGGGAATCCAGTACACTTTTAACATAGGCTGTGGTTTTTGGCAAATCATTGCCCAATTCCGGGATCTGATGAAGATCTCGTCTCCATTTAATCAGATCGTCTTTGACCTCATTCTGAATTTTCGAAATATCCAATGCTATCCTCCTGTGGAATGTTAAAACTAAGTATTAACCTATATTAAAACTACGCAGCCTTTTTCTTGGCCTGGTTGTTCAGGAAGAAGCCAAAACCTACGGTGGCGAAAACCATGACTGGGATCATCAGGTAGACCGGCACTCTGGCGGGTGTGACCACCAGCATGAGGAACAGTCCAAGGGCCATGGCAAACACAGCAAGCGCGGGCTTTTTGCCTGCGTACATTCCGAAGGCACCGGCGAATATGGCGGTGGATACATATTTGAAGCCTTCCAGGACGATTGGCGGCAGGACGGCCATGATGGCTGCTCCGCCCAGAGCTGCGATGGCTACGACGATCAGGTTGGTGATGATGGAACCGGCGATACCCAGGGTGGATACCAATTCAGCGCGCTTTGATCCTGGGACCACACCGACAGCTTCCTGAGCAACGGCCGAGCAGGGAACTCTCATATTACTGATGTTGCCTGCCAGGAAGGACATGTAGGTTCCAGGCAATCCCAAAACCGGGAAGTAGGAAACTGGTTCAACGATGGCATAAATACCGTAGATCGCCACGATGAGGAGCCAGCCGTTGAAAATGTCCGAAACTTTTGGCATCGCACCATAAACTATGGCGATCACAGCAGCCGGGATAAAGCATAAGGGAATGGCTAAAAGATTGGTCAGTCTGCCCCATTTGATGATCTCTTTGGTAAAATGTTGCTCATATAGTGCTTCTTTATTTTCCATGGTTTTCTCCTCCTACATGTGGTTATAGACAACAGCCGCAACCATTCCGGCTATCATTGCGATGCCCAGGTTAAATTCGACGAGCTTGGGGATTTTCTTGCCCACTTGTTCGAGCACCACCATTGTAAGGAAGGCTGCAACAACACAGGCGATATAGGCTCCGTTGCCTGGCTTGATGCCCTTGGCAAGTTCGTTGGAATTCAGGAATCCCATGGCGCCAAGCATGGCTCCGGTTCCCAGGATACCGATCTTTTTGGAGTCTCCGCCGGAAATTTTGTGGTTGATAATTTCAAGCTTGTCAGAGATGAGTGCAGTGCTCAACAGCCAGGCACTGCCGTTCAATGCCATAACCCAGCTGGCGTTGGCGAAATGGATCAACCCGTAGCCGGCTCCGCCCAATTCCACGTTCATGGCTTTGGCTGCCATGTTGGCTGCTGCCAATTCAGTCGGTGCGGCACCGATGATGGCAAGTCTCTGGAAAGCCAATGGTCCGCCGATGGCTCCCATTAAGCCGAGCATGACCACGAAAACTCCCAGAGCTGGTCCGATGGCTGAAGTAGCACCAATCCGGAATGCTTTTCTTGCTTCATCGTGGGACAGGTCCGCATACTGGATGCTGGCCATGGCCTTCTTGACGAAGATGATGGCCTGGAACGCGACCATCAATACGACAGGCAGAACGCTTAGCCATAGGTAAGGAGCGTTAGCGACGTCTAAATAGTTCATAAATAATACCTCCCCTTTTTTTATACCCCATCGGGTATTTTAAGCAATCGATTTACCGATAGCTTCCTCTTATTATATTTTATTCACAAATCAGATACAATAATTTACCATCTTAAAATTTTTTTTTCGGACATTGGGGATTTTGTTCCGCCAATATTATTAAACTGGCATATTCTAAAGGAAACATCTGCGTCTATTTTAATTAATTGTCATAACATTTAATTAGATTACAATAATAGAGCCCCTTTTATACTGGATTTAGCAGGCATGATCTTCCGATTTCTCTGCTGCTCACCCTTTTTAATTGCATATCTATTCACCCGATGATGCCAGACTATGGATTCAGAAAAAAACCGGATGGTTCCCAAAAATCCCGGATGGCTCCTAAAATTCCGGATATTATCTTAAATCAGTGCCAGGATCATTGGCGATCATAAGCTTTTGATCCACACCAGGTTTGCAATGATCCCAGCTTTTAGTCTGTCACCAGGTGACAGCCCACGACAGAAAAAATAGACAGAAAAAATATTTTTCTCCCCTATATCTTTGTTGAATTTATTCTGTTATTATAAGAATTGTCCGCAAGGAACAAAATTAAAAAGTACAGTTATCATATGTTTTTTTCTGAAATCTTTATCTTCAGTAAACACCAAACAACTGTAGCTAAGGAGGATGTCATATGATGACCGATAAGACCATAGTATGTAAGGATTGCAACAGCGAGTTCGTTTTCACAGTAGGTGAGCAGGAATTTTACAAAGAAAAAGGCTTTGACAATGAGCCGGTAAGATGCCCTGATTGCAGAAGAGCTAAGAAAGCACAGTCTGGCAGAAGATAGTCATTTGAGAGCAGAAGGTAACTTCTGCTCTTTTTATTTTTTGGGAACTTATTTTTTTTTGGCATGTATGGATAACTGTCAAGACCGTTTTGTTTCATAAAGAGCCGTGATCCCTTCGATGAGTCTCCTCGCCAACCGGAGGAAATCATTCCGTACTCAACAGCGGAGATGATGGGCCGGCAGCCAAAAACCGGCAAGCTCTAAAATCCCGTGGGATCAGAGTGCTTGCCGGTTTATGTGACGAGTCTGGATGATGTGACATGTCTGGTTGATGTTTACATATAATGTTCACGACAAGTCCGGTCAGTGTGAACCGCCGCTTTTGAGAAGGGACGATACGATCCCTATGCCGGTTCGGATCAGACCACTTGATAGAAGGTGCCGCTTAAGCCGAAGTCTTCCTGGGAAACCAGGGGAAAAACTTGTTGGTCCGCTTGGTGTACTCGATGAAGTCCGGCCGGTCCTTATACTTCTTTTCAAGTAGGGGGACTCCGGAAACATACAGGAGGAGGAAAGTGATCAGGGCCGGACTGATGATCAGCCACAATTGGTCAAAGGCGGTTATGGCAATGAGGAAGATCCCCCACCACATGGTGGCCTCGCCGAAATAATTGGGATGGCGGGTATAGCTCCACAGTCCCTCGGTCATGATTTTTCCCTTGCTTTCGGGCTTGGCTTTGAATTCTTTCAGCTGGCGGTCGCCCACCGATTCAAAATAAAAGCCGATTACCCAGATCAGCGCCCCGATATAGGCCACAATTCCCGGTGTTTGATTGGGATTGGTATTGGCCGAGGTGATGGTCAGGGAGATGAGGAACAGCATCACGCCCTGAAACACGAATACGTAGATATATGCCTTCAGCATGGGGAACTGGGTTCCCCATTTCTTTCTCATGTTGATATAACGGTAATCCTCCGGCTTGTTCCAGTTGCGGAGGGTGATGTGGTAGAAGAGGCGGATCGCCCAGACAGCGACCAGGAATGTCACCATGGTCCCGCGCAACCCCCGGCTGCCGGTTGTCAGGAAGGTAAACAGGGCCACTACCAGGAATCCGGGTCCCCAAAAACTGTCCACGATGGAATTGTTCTTCAGGATTTGGGCCAGGATAAAAATCAGGGTAAAGTAGGTCAAAATAACCAAAGCTACATTTATATATATATTATTCATGATGTTCCTCACTCATATATGCCACTGCAACGCTGCCTTGACCGGCACTCATTCCGACGATGGTGGAAATGTTCATGATATACTCCGGCTCCTTATGGAGGAGCTCTGCGATCTTGTCCTTCAACAGAAGGGCCCTTTGATCGTCATTGGCATGAACGATGGCGTATCGGGTAATGCCTTTGGTTGAGGCGGCGTCCTGGACTATTTTTACAATTTTATTCATATTGGATTTGGTGCTGAAGGCCTTGTCTTCGATTTTGCCTTTGCCCGCCTCATCCAGGGATATGACCGGCTTCAGGTTGATCAGCTTTCCAGCCAAGCCCGACAGCTTGCTGAGCCTTCCCGACCGCACCATATATTTGAGGGTATTGACGCTGACCAGGATCCGGGTCTGATCCCTGAGCTTCTCGATTTGGCCGATGACCTCATCCATCGATCTGCCGCTTGCGATGAGCTCCGCAGCCTTGAGGACCAGGAGCCCTTCAGCTCCGGAATTCTGCTTTGAGTCAATAACCTCGATCCGCTTTCCCGCTCCCGCCATTTCTTTGGCTGCCTTGGTAAATACGGTATTGGTACCGCTTTGGACACCGGCAACAGTGATGACAAGGATTTGGTTGTAATGCCTCAGCAGGGTGGAAAATAATCCCTCCACTACCTTGGGTGAAGGCTGGGCAGAGGACGGATATTCCTCCATGCCTTCCACCAGGTCGTAGAAAAGTTCCGGTGTCATGGTGACTTTATCCAGGTAGCTGGTTTCACCCACCTGGATATTTAATGGGACCGTGTGGATTTGATGACGGTCCAATAAGTCCTGGGGCAGGTCCGCGATGGAGTCGGTCACCAGGGCGATATCGTGCAATCTGACAAAGGAGGATTCGTACTGCCGTCTCATGTCATCCGCCTTTTGCTGGACGATGGTCCCCGCCTGGCGCAATTGAGCCATCACCTCTTCCGGGTGGTCCGAATGGATGTGGATTCTGGCTTTGCGGTTATTGCCCGCCACGATCAATGAGTCCCCCTGATCACTTAAGTCCGCCTTGATTTTTTCCAGGTCGATGTCTGCCTCGTTGACGATCAAAGCCTCGGTGCAGTATCGAAAGGTTGGTTCTCCGTCAAGGATCTCCACTTCCTCAAAAATGTCCTCGGCGATTTCCGCCTGCTCCCCGATTTTTCCCGTCCGGATGAATTCGGTGAAACCCTTGATGAAATGAACGAACCCCTTGGCGCCGGAATCCACGACTTTGGAACGTTCCAGGACTTTGAGCAGGGAGGTGGTTTCCTTCAGCGACCGGCCGGCTTCATCCAAAGGGGCAGCCAACAGCTCGTTAAAGTTCGTTGCCGTGTCCTTTAACCCGTAGACCTTATCCGCCCAATCCCGGATCACGGTGATGATGGTCCCCTCCACCGGGACGGCAATGGCGTTATAAGCATGGGGGACGGCGTTCTTGACGGATTCGGCAAAGCTTAGGATGGAGACCTGCTCCTCATCCTTCATCCCCATATAGATGCCGTTGATGTACTGCGCCATGATGATCCCCGAGTTGCCTCTGGCACCGGTTAAGGCTGCATCGGCAATGGAGTTCATCGTGTTGCCGGCTGAGGCTGTCACCTTGGATTGGTTGATGATGGTATTCATGGTGGAAGTCAAATTATTCCCCGTATCCCCGTCAGCTACGGGGAACACATTGATGTCATTTAAGTCCTTGCGGTTTCGGATCACTTCCTGGGCTCCTGAAACAAAGGAGTAATAAAGGGTCTCCCCATTCAAATATTTGATTTCCATAATCGTTCGGCACTCCTGTGGTTTGATTTTGTTAACTGTTACTTTAAAATATTCATTGCTATCAGATAGGTGATCCCTGAGGTGGCAGCATTTAAAAAGGTGCCCCAAACCAGGTCGATGATGGTGATGTTCAAAGGCCAGTCCTTAAGGGTCGCCAGGTTGGTCAGGTCATAGGTTCCATAGGTGATCAAGCCAAAGAAGCCCCCGACCAGAATGGCATACATGATGTTCTCCTTGGCAATGGCCGGATCGATGACGAAGAAGATGAGCCCGGCAATGAACATAAGGTAAAAGACCAGGGCCGCCCCCCAGTTGACCTTGGGCGCCATGAGATGGCCCAGGTATTCCTTATAGAGATTCTTTGAGATAAAACCCAGCCAGATGATATCCACTAAAAAGAATACCACCACCGTGACCAGGTAAAGTTTCAATATATTCATGATTACCTCCAATTATTACGGATTTTTCGACTATTACAGTTCTATGGTATCATGGTTTACACCATCTATAGTGTAACAATATCATTTCTAAACTGTTAATTTATATCCAACAAAATCAGACAGCAACACTAGTTGCACTGCCTTATAAACCGCCGCCCCTTTTGCCGCTGCATCCCACTCGTTCATTTGGCATATTCGGTATTGAAAATGTTGGATCACCCTCCGCTGGGAGCGCCATCCAGCGGCCGGGCGGTGGTGATCCCTTATCCGGCATGGAACAAAGCCATCCAGTCAGGGAGACTTCATTTCCCATTCGAACCTGCACAAATGCAATCCCGGAGTTTGGCAAGTCAGATGCAAAATATGTCCCGCCCGAGTCCTTTGCCTGTTCTGCCGTGGACCCATTTCCTCAATTGGCAGTTAGCAGTTGGAATTCGGGCAGATGCCCGTTGCCGATTGGAATTTCCAGCGCAAAGACAAGATGCCCCGGATAGACGGTTTAAAACCTGCCATCTGTCCGGGGCGGGATCTTTTGCGGCCTTGTTTCTACAGTCAGCCAAACTCAACTGTGATTTTCCTGACCATCCCGGGCAGCAGGGCCTATTCCCGGTTATCCTTTAAGCTCGCCACCATGTCGATTTTGTAGGCCTTTCGCTTCAGCAGGGAGAGGGCTGCAAAATATGCAGAGGCCAGGATCATGAAGCAGATGGCCATACTGAGCGGTGTAATGACTGGTTCGATATAAATGTTGAATTCGGAAATGAAGGACTGGAACATCAGCCCAGCCAGTTTGACCGTCGCCAGGAGACAGAGGATAAAACTGCTTGGAAGGAGGATATGGTAGACGGATAGGACCAGACGATTGATCTCCTGGTTTTTATAGCCAAGCACTTTAAGCATGGAAATGTTGTGCCGGTTTTCCTCCATCAGCATATTCACCGTCAGATAAACCGAAATCATGCAAATCAGGACCCCCAAGGGAACAAACATATAGATCATTTTCATCATCAGCGAGATCCCAAAATCCAGCTGGGCTTTGATCTCGGACTTGGTCCGTTCCATGGCGATCTCGGCCTTGTCCAGGTCGAGGGCTGCCTCGGAGAGAATGACGTTGTAGCTGCCAACTGGCAGTCCAAGGAGCTTTGCGGCCTCTGCGGAGCTCGTATACAATGTGCTCTGGGTATTGTCCTGAATAATGTCTTCCACCCTGACTGTATATTCCTCGGCAGTCAGCAGGTTGACAAAGGTAAACGCACCCCCCGGACTTACTCCAAAAAGGGCGGCGGCGTTGGAGGTCATATAGTATTTTCCGTACTTCACCCCTGCCCCGGATTTTGTTTCCAGCCGGAGGTTTTTCGGATCTTCCACCAAGCCACTCAGTGTGATCAGGTCAGCCTTGCCCTTGGCCTCAAAAACTGCTGTGAGCATCGGTTCTCCGCCCTTTGGCGGCTCCGTCCTGACATTGTTGAACACGTATTGATATTCATAGCGGCCGGCCGCGTCCAGGCTGGTTTTAATCAGCTCATTGCAGGAGTCCACCATGACAAAGCCAAAAATACACAGGAAGCCGCCGAGAAACAGTCCCATGACAACGACCAGGGTTCTCGATTTATTGGCTATGAGATTCCTGAGGCTAAATTTCTGCCGAAAGGATAGGTTGCTCCGGATCAGGGGACGGCGGTTTTTACCTTCCCCCTGATCAGCGCCGGCCAGGAGAAGGATGGTATTTTGGCGCAGCAGCCTCCATAGGGAAACCACCGCTGCCAGAAGATACATGACCGTCGGGATCAGGAGGGCCAGGAACACCGCTGGGGGGTGAATCCGGATATCAAAGTTGATGGTCTCAAAATCCGCTGCAAACAGGAAGACCATTGGCTTAACAAGAAACAGGCTCATGAGGATCCCGACAATGCTGCCCAGTAAGCCGGGGATCAGGGCATAAATGGCGTAATGGCGGATCAGCTCCCATTTTCGGTAACCGAAGGCGACCAATGTCCCGATCTGCTTTTTCTCTTTTTTGATCTTCCTGCCCAGCACCATTGCCACAATCAAAGCGATCATGCCAAATATCAGGGGGACGAGGAGAACGACGATGATGCCGTATTGTTCCCCAATATCTGTGACCAGGGCAATCCGGTTATTCATCGCCGACGGCAGATAACTGATGGAATAATAGGTATCATACAAATATTTTCGAAAAAGGACGCTGTTGTCCTCATGGTAAACCACGGCGTAATAGGACTGGGGGTTTTCCAGTTGATCAAAGGCCGCCTGGCTCATGGTGACCTGACCGAAGGCAGCGTCGTCCAGGTAAAAATCCGTGGAATCCTTTTGGGCATACAGGTAGTCCGGCCTTACGGCGATTCCGGCGATACGGTAAGTCTTCCCGCCGATGGAAAGAAGGTCCCCGGGAGAAAAGCCATTGGCCAGGGCAAAATCCCGGTTCAAGAGGACCTCCTCGGCGGCGGTCAAACCATTGCCCTCAAGCAGAGCCAGGGTATTGATTTTATTGGCCTCCGCAAAAACCCTGACTGTGAAAGCTTCTTCCTTGATATCCACATAACGGATTTCCTCCAGCTCCAGGTTGAAGGTGGTTTCAAGCTCCGGGAGCTGGCCTTCGGTAATTGGCTTCAGCGTGGTAAACTGGGCATCCTCTACATTTTCTGCCTCCATGATCTCCGCAAAACCGGTATCGATGGCAAAAAAGCCGGAATACATGGAAATCAGGAATACGACTCCCAGGGCAGTGAGGATCGTGGCTGACAGGTAGAATGAAAGACTGTGGCGCAAATTCCTGCCATATCTGTGGTTGAGCTTCATCATAGCCTCAATTCCTCGGCCGGGATTTTCCCGGAGTTGAGTTCATTGCTTTCAACTCTGCCGTCCTTGATCCGGACGATCCGATCGGCCATATCCTTAATGGCCTCGTTATGGGTAATGATAAGTATGGTCGTTCCGAAGGAATGGTTGACCCGCTGGATAAACTTAAGGACTTCCCTGGAGGATTTGGAGTCCAGGGCTCCGGTCAATTCATCGCAGAGCAGCAGCCGGGGATTTTTAATCACGGATCTGGCAATGGCCACCCGCTGCTGCTGGCCCCCCGACAGCTCCGTGGGGAAGCGGTCGCATAACTGATTGATCTCCAGGGCGGCCATGACTTCATCGATTTTCAGTGGATTTTTCGAAATGTCTGAAACCACCTCGATGTTCTCCCCCACGGTCAGATCCTGGATCAGGTTATAGAACTGAAAGACGAACCCAATGTCCTCCCTGCGGTAATTCGTCAATTCCTTTGCGTTCATTTCGGTAATGGTCTTGTCCCCCACCAGGAGTGTCCCTGAATCCATCCGATCCAGACCCCCCAGCATATTCAGCAAGGTGCTCTTCCCCGAGCCGGACGGTCCCAGGATCACGCAGATCTCCCCTGCCTCCATGGAAAAACTGGCCCCATCCAGGGCAAAGACCTCCGCATCGCCGATGCCGTATTTTTTGACTGCATTTTCAAGCTTGATGAACATCGCTTTCCTCCTTCAAGAAAAATTTTCGCCTGATGGCTTCGAATGGGATATTGTAAAATAAACAGCGCCTACCCTTTACCGCCAGAGCGGTTTTATTGTGGGGCATCGACCATTACCGGTGTTTAACATTCATTTTACTCTGATCGGAAGTTGTTTCCAATCAGCCATACTTCCTTAATCCGCCGGTGAGCCCTCCAGAGGATAAATTATCCGATATTTGTTCGAAACAGGGGCAAATAAAGAACTTATTGTAATCAATCTCAGCTTAGAATGATTTTACAATATAAAAACTATATAATATAAGTAAGCTTTCACCATGCATCGCCTGGGATCATTCGTTCAGTGATCAGCCCAAATTGATCAGTGAAGTGACAGGGAGAGCATGGATTTAGACAGGGTAGGGATATCCTTTTCCGGCTTCCAAAAAATCTTCCACAGCCGCATCAGCGTCATAATCAAGGCCCTGCCGTATTCACCCTTTTAGTTTGCTCCGGCGGACGAAGCAACCTCTCTATTAAACATCCGGTTCTTCATAATAATCACCAAAGCCACGATCCTTTATCCTTTCCTGATCTTCACTGGCCTCTTTGCCAACCAAGTGATCGAAGGTCAGGATAAACCGGCGGCAGCCACCCAATGGAGACTGAGGGATGGATTGAAAATTATGACCTGCTGCCAAATGCC
The DNA here is from genome assembly GCA_964582675.1 of uncultured Clostridiaceae bacterium. Classification (GTDB taxonomy): domain Bacteria; phylum Bacillota; class Clostridia; order Clostridiales; family Clostridiaceae; genus JG1575. The sequence goes on along the minus strand of CAZOTM010000015.1, from coordinate 9,786 downwards.
CAAATTTTAGTAGGAGGTGGAGTTTTTATGAGACTGACTGAACCTAACCCCATCGTTAAGCTGCTGGTTCTCCTTACCTATATCGGTATGGTCGCGGTCAATGCCATGGCCAACATCCTGCCCATCAACGGGATCACTACCGGGGATGTGTCGGATGCCTATCCCAACCTGTTTGCCCCTGCAGGGGTAACCTTTGCCATTTGGGGATTGATCTATCTCCTCCTGGCAGTTTATGCGGTTTATCAGCTGGGATTTTTCCAGAAGTACAAAAATATCGTCAAGGATCCCCTGTTGAACCAAGTGGGCATCCTGTTCTCCATCTCCTCCCTGGCCAATATCGGCTGGATCTTTGCCTGGCATTACCGCCTGATCCCCTATTCCATGGCCCTCATGGGGGTGATCCTCCTTTGCCTCAGCCTGATCAACCATAAAATCCGCCAGGTCACCTTGACCAGCTCGGAAAAACTGATGATCCGCCTGCCCTTCAGCGTTTACTTTGGCTGGATCACTGTGGCAACCATCGCCAACGCCACCACTTTACTGGTGGACATGGCTTGGAACCGGTTTGGGCTCTCAGAGGTTACCTGGACTGTGGCGATCCTCATTGTCGGGATCCTCATCGGGGTCGTCACCACTATAAAAAACAAGGACATTGCCTATGGCCTGGTCCTGGTCTGGGCCTACGGCGGAATTTTATTGAAGCATTTATCCCAGGCGAATTTTAATTTTCAGTATCCGCCCATCGTTTATACGGCCATGGCCTGCATTGTCCTGGTTCTCTTGGTGATCATCAATGGCATGCTGAGTGAGGTGCGGCAGGATCGCCGGAAAATTGACTCCCTTTGATCGACCCTGCCTGTCCCCCTCCCGCTTTCAATAACTGATATGAAATCATGTGCAGCCATCTCGGCTTCAAGCCATTCCCTGCCCTGGAGTCAAACGCACCCTGCCGGCTTGCCCATCAGGCACTCAAAAGATAATCCCAAAAACCGCAGCTGCCATTAAATTGGGCAGCTGCGGTTTTTGGGATTATCATGGTTTTTATAATGGTGTGATTTACTTATTTGTGGCTCCTCTATAAGGTCTTCACGTTTTTATTTCGCAAAAGCTTACAAGCCATCGATCAAGGCGAAGAGTTCGGAATTTTCCGGGATATCCGCCATGGAGTGACCAAAGTGGACATACCTGAGGATCCCTGCCTTATCCACCAGCATCTGGGCGGGCATTCTTCCCAGCTTAAAGAGATTCACTTCTTGTCCATAGAGCTTAAGGACTGTCTGCTTATCATCGGGGATCCCGTGAAACTGCAGACCATTGGCCTCCCAATAGGCCCTGAAGCTCTCGGCATTTTCCGGACCGATGGCGACGATTTCCGTGGTCTTTTCCTTGAATTTATCATAATCCTGATGCAACTGCATCATATGCCTGCGGCAGAATGGTCAATTGAACCCCCGGTTCAATACCACCAACACATTGCTCTTTCCGATATAATCAGACAGTTTAAAATTTTCTCCCCTAAAGTCCGGTAGTTCGAAATCCGGTGCCTTCAGGTCGACTGCAACACTGGCCATATTCATCAGCTCCTCTCTGTTTCGTCGACTAGCGACAAAACAAGTATACACCAATCATCTAAAAGCCTGATTAAATTTTATGGCTATTGCTCAGCTTTACCAAAATACGGGGATATCCCTTCGAATTCCTGAGGAGGGTTATGGTAAATTCTGGCCGGCGTAGGATCCCCACCCGGTGAGGATCCCTGGCGTGGTGATCCATGGCGTGGTGATATCTTGTCAGGGAGTCTGTAACCAGCAAAATGCCCCCCTGTGCGGGAGGCATTTTGGTTTACTCCGGTTTGATCTCAATGGTGATTCCATCGGCTTTACTGCCTGTCATGGAGGTGATCGAAAGGATGACGTTTTCCTTGAAAAAGCGGTACTTAGAGCTGTCATCCTTCACAAAGCCCAGAGGTTCAATGGCCGCATAGGCCTCCTCCAGGGTTATGCCCGGTTTGAGCCCGTAAATCGAGGTTTCCGGATTTTTTGTCATGACCCGCCTGACCAGGCTGGTTTTTGCACTAAACCCGATGTTGATCATCCGATCCCGGTAATCATATTCGTAGCCGTAGATGCACATGGCCTTCTCAACCTTGGGGCTGATCAGCTCGTGGAGCTTCGCCTCCGCCATATTCAGCTTGATCCCGAATACGTCGATTTTAGGGTTGACCTCCGTTTCGACAAAGGAAGCCGCGGGGCTGCCACAGCCTGTCAGCAGGAACAGCAGCAGCAGGCCGGCTGCCAGGCTCCCCAGTTTAGATGATTTATTTTTCGGCTGCATACTTGGCTGCTGTCCAGGCAATGATGCCGCCCGGCATTCTGTAAACTTCCTTGAATCCCTGCTCCATGGCGATGACGGCTCCGACATCACTTCTGGCACAGCTGACAAAGCCGCAGTAAACGACAATGGTCTTGGTCTTATCGGTACCCAGCAGCTTAATGAAGGCTTCTTTCTGCTCAGCCGTGGCATCAGCCAAGGTTGTCTTGGGCAGCTCCGCATTGACCGCTCCCGGTATATGGCCGTTTTTAAAACTATCTGCCGGCATGGTGTCAATGATGATCATGTCCTTCTTCTCGGTAACCCATTTGTTCAGGTCTTCGGTTGAAACCAGCTTATAGCCGCCGGCCATGGTATCCTTCATGAACTTCATGGTCGCCTTCTCAATGGCTAGTTCGTTGCCATCCGGGGCGGTTCCGACCTTGGCGACTGCAGCTGAACACCCGCTGATGACCATGACCAAAGAAATCAGTCCTGCCAATAAACCAACACGTCTTTTCTTCATTACAAAATCCTCCTAATCCAACAATATTTTTACTCTCAAGATTAATTATACTTTAATTATCATAATTATTAAATACTTATCAAGTAAGCCGGTTGCCTAATAATTTTACGACGAATAATTTTACGTCTTGGGTATCTGCCTTTTAGGGGACATGACTTGAAGATGCCTGATCCAGATACATCATATCCCATCTCAGGCTCCACAGGATTGTGAGGGGGTCCTCCCTCCGGCAGGCGGCCAATCAAATCGCCGGGTAACCAAGCCTTTATTATAACCTCTGCTGTAGCTGTTTGCTTTTCGATCCCCCCGCTTAAATTCAATCATCTCATGAAGAACAGTTCATTTTCACTTTTACCGGATGATCAGTTGATTCTGGCGAATTATCATCAATGAATAAAATATTTTATAAACGTTGAACAGGATGGCTGATTTTGTTACGATTATAACAGTAACTATACTATTCGTTAAACGGAGGAAGCAACATGAAGAAGCTGTTCAGGACATTTACATCTGGTCTGGCTTTGTTGGCTATGGCTGCCGGAATCACCGCATGCACAGCCCAGCCGACTGGGACCACCACTGCAGGCTCGACCGCTGCGGGAACCGCTGCAGTAACGACTGCTGCCCAAACCAGCGCTGGCAAGTTCAAACCGGGAACCTACGAAGCTACGGCCAAGGGTCATGGCGGGGATGTTAAGGCAATCGTCACCCTAAGTGCTGACGCCATCACCAAAATTGAGATCGACGCCCCCAAGGAAACGGAAGGGATCGGTTCCGGCGCGGCCAAAACCCTGGTCGAAAAAATTCTGGCAAGTCAGAGTCTGGCAGTGGATACTGTCAGCGGTGCGACCATCTCCAGCACAGGAATGATCGCCGCCATCACCGCCGCTCTGGAAAAGTCCGGAGCTGATATGGAGGCTTTAAAGAAAGCCGCCGCCGGCACAACCGCTGTGAAGCAGGCAGACCTGACGGCTGATTGGGCCCAACCAATGAACGCCAGGAGTAGCGGAATGAACGCTGCCGAAACCAAATATCAGGCAGCCTTGAACATCACCGATACAAAAGAGACCTTCTACAACGATACGATGAAGGGCGGCAAGGATAAAAACGATCCCGACCTGCTCAACACCCTGGTTGATAATTCCGCAGCTGCCGTGGACTGGATCAGTGAACTGGGGGGCGACCTACAGCGGGTGACCCTCTCCGGCGGCGCCACCAATCCCAGGATCCATACCCCGGCCGACGGTTCGCCGGTTGGGCCGGTCATCGTCCGGGTGCTTTCCGCCAAGCTTGAAGAGCTAAAGGTGCAGATCCTTCTCAATACAACGGCAACTAAAATAATGACCACCGACGGAGCAGCTTCCGGCATCGAAGCCAAGGATGAGAATGGCAACCCATTCAAAATCACTGCCAAAGCGGTCATCGTCGCAACGGGGGGATTCGGAGCCAACAGCCAGATGGTTGAATCCTACCGGCCGGACCTTGTCGGCTTTTCTACCACCAACCACAAGGGTGCCACTGGTGATGGGATCGTCATGGCCCAGGCATTGGGGGCAGACCTGACCGACATTGGCGAGATCCAGATCCACCCGACCACCGATCCTGCCACTGGCTATCTGTTTACCGAAGGCCTGCGCGGAGACGGCGCGATCCTGATCAATGCCGAAGGGAAGCGGTTCACGGATGAGCTGCTGACCAGAGACGTGGTATCGGCCAACATCCTGAAACAGACCGACAAGATGGCTTATCTGATCACCAATGAGGAGATGCGGGCGGAAAATGCCTCCCTGGCCGGCTATGTCAAAAAAGGCTATGCTGTCGAAGGAGCAACCGTAGCCGACCTGGCAAAAGCCCTCCAAATAGATGCTGCTGTCTTAGAGGCAACCATGGCGGATTACGCTGCCGCAGTCAAGGCCGGAGCAGATCCCGAATTCAACCGGGCCCACCTTACCAAGTCCCTTGAAGAAGGCCCCTACTTTGCCATCAAGGTCACCCCGGGGATCCACCATACCATGGGCGGCTTGAAAATCGACACCAAGACCCATGTCATCGGAACGGATGGCAAGGCCATCGCCGGGCTCTATGCGGCCGGGGAAGTCGTCGGCGGTGTCCATGGCGCGAACCGGATCGGCGGCAATGCCGTTACTGATATCGTGGTGTTTGGAAAGATCGCAGGGCAGACTGCCGCTGCAGAAATAAAATAAAATGACATCCGGCTGGGGCTGTGAGTTAAACTCAAACCCCAGCCGGTTTTTTTATTTTCCCCCAGGATCTCCGCATTGGAAAACAACTCCGTTTTTACTCCAGGACTTTAAGGTGTAAGGGGATTCTGCTTTCTGCTTTCTACTATCTGCTTTTTGTCAGAGGGGGAGTTCTGGAAAAGAATCTCCAGGGATCCCTCCACTACCTGGTACATCGTCCCCTCAGGGATGCGGTCTGTCAATCCTTTGTCATTATATGTTTCCTGCAATGTGCTATATTATTTTTATAGAAATAACCTGAAAGGCGGGTGAGTGAAATGATCCAACCGGATTTGGAAAAGCTTCTGGCGTCCCGTCATGACAATGGGGCGGATTTTTGGGCAACAGCGGACGGCCGCCTCGGCATCGAGAAACCCATCAGTACCCTCACAGCGCTATTGATCATGAGCGACCTGAAAACGGACCAATCCCATGAAGCCCTGGCAGGTGCCGCCGATCTGGTCCTCTCTGCCATCAAATCCGACGGCAGGGTGCGCATCTCCCCCAAGGGCTCCATATATCCCTGCCATGTGGCACTGTCCGCTGCCGCCCTGTGCCGCAACGGCTATGGCGGTGATCCCCGGGTCAGACAGGTCCTGGACTACCTGTTGGCCAACCGGTTTACCGATGGGGGCTGGCGCTGCAATAAGTTCTTATTCGGAAAAGGTCCTGAGACCAATTTTTCCAATCCGGGGGTCACCCTCCTGGCCTTGGATGCCTTCCGGTGTTTGGGAACCGATGAGGTCATCCGGGAACTGGACACCGCCGTGGAAACCCTCCTGGATCATTGGACGGTAAGGGTACCCACCGGCCCCTGCCATTATGGGATGGGCACATTGTTCATGCAGGTGGAATATCCGTTTTTACGCTACAACCTGTTTTATTATGTCTATGTCCTATCCTTTTATCCCAAGGCCCGGAAGGATGGGCGGTTTAAAGAAGCTTTGCAGGCTTTGACCGAAAAAGTAGACAGCAATGGCCAATTGTCCGTTGAGCGGCCGTTTCGAAAGCTGGCAAAACTGGATATCTGCCAAACGGGCCAGCCATCCCTGGCTGCCACGGCACGCTATCGGGAGATCCTTAAGAATTTGGAGCAGTAGCTTTTCCAGTCGTGGACCGGTAGTTCCTGGAAAGGTCCGTTCAGATCCAGCTGAAAGGGAGCCTGCCGGAAGATAACCTGCCGGAAGATAACCTGCCGGAGGGGAGGATATTGGGATGGACAACAAACACCTGCCAGAAAGCTGGCTTAAATGCAAGGACCGGGAGGAATGGCACGATCATCTCCTCACCCATCATCAATCGGAAAAGGTGATCTGGCTGGAGATCAAAAAAGCCGGTTCGAAACAACCCGGCATCCGCTTGAGCGAAGCAGTGGAGGAAGCCCTTTGCTTTGGCTGGATTGACGGCCGGCTGGTGAGCCTGGATTCAGACAGCTTCCTGCTTCGCTTTACGCCCCGCCGGCCCAACAGCCTGTGGTCATTGATCAACCGCCAGAGAGCCGAAGAACTGATCGCCAATAACCGAATGACGGAAGCCGGCATGGCCTCCATCCGGGAAGCCCGCGCAAACGGCCGCTGGCAGGCAGCCTACTCATCCAAGCAACCTCCGGTATTGCCGGAGGATCTGGCAGCCGCCCTGAACGCTGATCCCGATGCTTTCCGGAATTTTGCCAACTGGCCCAACAACCTGAAACTGCAGGCAGTATGGTGGATCGAAGAAAGCCAGCGGAGCGCCACCCGGGCCAAGCGGATCCACCAGGTGGTGGAAAGCGCCTACCACAACCAACCATTGTTTTAGTATCCACTGGTTGGCCTGATTCTCCAATCCCTCAGCCAGAGGGGTGAATGAACCCCGTGATCATAAAAGCTCTGCTGCACGTCCGTTAAGCAAACCGTCCGTTAGGCAAACCGTCCGAATCCCGTTGCGGTATTTACCGCTAAAAAACAGGAGGCATCATCATGTCAGATCCCTTGGATTTTAAAAAAACCGACAAGAAACTCTACTCGCCAAAGCCAGCCCCGGAAATCATCGCTGTGCCAACAATGAAATTCATCATGGTCGACGGCCGGGGCAGCCCCAATGATGAAACCGGCGAATACGCCAAAGCCGTTGAATTGATTTACGGACTGGCCTACACCATAAAAATGAGCAGTAAAAGCGGCAATCCGCCCCCGGGGTTTTTTGAATATGTGGTTCCTCCCCTGGAGGGCCTATGGTGGACAGAAACGGACCGGCCCTTTGACACGGGCCAAACGGATCAGTTGATCTGGACATCCATGATCCGCCAGCCCGATTTTGTCACCGAGGAAGTCCTCCACTGGGCAGCGGCGGCATTGCAGAAAAAGAAGCCGGAGCTTGATACTGCGAAAGCCAAACTGGCGGACTACACAGAGGGACTCTGTGTCCAAATGATGCACCTGGGCCCCTATAACACGGAAGCCGTCACCGTCCAAGCGATGGATGACTTTGCCGCCAGGGAGGGCTATACAAGTGCCATTTCCACGCTTAATCCGGAGGGAATTACCTTAAGGCACCATGAGATCTACCTGAACGATCCGCGAAAAGTGGCTCCGGAAAAAATGAAGACAGTCCTCCGCCACCCCATCAGAAAGTAAGGAATATCGACCGATTCAAACGGATTGGAACCACCTCCCTCAGCTGCCCGTATGTTTAACTACACAGATAATCCCAGGATCGTCTCAATCCAGCAGGAGGAAACCGTTATGCGCACAAAAAGACTGGTCCCGTTGGTTTTGCTTTTCCTGGCAGCAATGCTGGGAACCTATGCCTGCTCGTCCAACTCATCGGAGGGCTTTGCCATCTACCTGACCAAGGACAACATACCGCCAGCCAGGATGGATGCCCTGAGCTATGCCAGACTATCCTTTCAACCTCTGATCACCGCAGAGGACCTCCTGGCCTATGATCCATCGGACCACCGAATGGAACTGGGCGCCGAGGCTTTGAACCGAATTTCCGCTCTGGGGGTCCCCACCACTGGAAAATCCTTCCTGGTCTGCGTGGATAAAGTCCCCATCTATTGGGGTGCCTTTTGGACGCCCGTGTCATCCCAATCCTTTGCCGGGGTCACGATCATACTGCCCCTGCCCCGGTCCGGGGAGAGGATCATCCAGCTGAGCCTGGGCTATCCGACGGAAGCCTTCTTCCGTGGGGAGGATCCGCGAAATGACCAAAAAATCCTCGATGCCCTGACCAAAGCCGGGAAGCTCATTGCCATACCGTGATTTTCATCCTTCCAGGCTGCCTTCCGGGCTTCCTTCCGTTTCCCCTGACTGGATTGCTCCTTTCCATCCTGATTCACTACTTTCTATTTTTACGTCCAGGAGGCGATGTTCATTGAATGATGTCCTTGTGGTCCTGTTGAAAACACTTCCCATCATACTTATGCTTTTTCTGGGTTTCCGGATGAAGAAAAAGGGGTTTATCAGCAGCGAAACCATTGGCGGCATGAAAAAGATCGCCATGAACATCGCTGTGCCCGCTTTAATTTTCATGGTTTTTTTCAAAGCCGAAATGAAACCGGAGATCCTGGTGCTCACTGTGGTGATCTTTGCGGCCTGTTCCGTAGAATTCGCCCTGGGCTTCCTGTTCAAACGGCTGCAGAGATCCTCCAACCCCTTTTATCCATCCCTGTTTACCACCTTCCTGACCGGCCCCATTGGCATCCCGCTCTTTATCGCTTATTTCGGAACGGAGAACCTGTATCGGCTGGCAATTTTGGATATCGGCAATTCCTTGTTTCTGTTTACGGTACTGACTATCTTTTTGACCACTGTGGGCTGTGATATGAACTCCCGTGGCAAACAAAGCCTGTTCATGCACCTGAACAACCTCTTCAAATCGCCCCTGACCGTCAGCATGCTTTTGGGAATGGCCTTCTCCCTGACCGGATGGGGTACGCAACTGGAAGGTCTGCTTGCCCCGGCTGCGGTTTTGGAGACACTTTCCATTCTGGCCGGCTCTGCGGTCCCCTTGACTCTCATTATCGTGGGCTATGACCTCCCCTTTGATTTTAAAAATTTCAAAACCATCATCGGCGCTGTCCTTTTGAGAATGGCCATGATGCTGTCCCTGGCCTATCTGATCAATACCTTTATCATTGTCCGCTGGCTGCAATTGGATGAACTGTATCAGGCAGCCCTGTATACCATGTTTATACTACCCCCGCCCTTTATTATTCCCCTTTCCATTGTAGGGGAGTGCGACCACAAACAATATGTGCTGGATTTCATCTCTCTCCACCTGCTCTTATCCCTACCTGCCTTTATCCTCATCATGTCCCTGCTTTAAATAATCAGCCTGCCAAGGAGTCCCTCCATTGACTGAATCGGAAACTGTCAATGGAGGGACTCCTCGCTTAGCCTGGGGTTTGAAGTGAGCTATCCCATCTTAATATTGAGAAGCCTCAAAACCAGACTTTTGATTGCCCGGAATGGTTCTCGATCAAACCTTACTAAATTTGCCTGGGGGTTCCCACACGGACTTCTCCCAATCACCCTTCTGGCAGGAGCCTGGGCTGAATTCAGGCCCGTTGGAATTTAAAGGGCACCCCATCCTTGCAGCTTTCCTGGGATGGGATACCCTATATTTTTTAACCTGATGCACTGATTTTGTCAAAGAACTTATCCCTACTGAGGATTTGTCCCTTAGGGTCTTTTCCCGGGTACGCCCGAACCTGGCTGCATCATT
>CAZOTM010000014.1:8719-21462 GCA_964582675.1 uncultured Clostridiaceae bacterium | reverse complement strand
ATTTATGGGAAGCTTAGTAGATTTTATCAATCGAAAGCGTAAAACCTGCAGGCAAGAAGATATTTTTTGGTTGCTCCAGCCGTTGTAACTGTTTACTGATCTTTGATTATGTTAAGATGAAACTATATTAATCAATGGATAAATTTAATAAAGAGTAAACATCAAAACAGAAATGTCTGAAACAAATGAAGCAGTTTATCAGACCAGAAGGCAATCAGCGGAGTACCAAACGAACCAAAGATGTATCAAAAAGGAAAGGGGTTATGGAAATGAAAGGCGACAAGGAACTAATCATCGTTCTCAACGAACTGCTCGCAGACGAGCTAAGTGCAGTCAATCAGTACATCGTCCATTCTGAAATGAACGCAGACTGGGGTTATGAAAAACTGCATAAGTACTTTGAAAAACGTGCCATCGAGGAGATGAAGCATGCAGAGACACTCATTGGCAGGATCCTGTTTTTAGAAGGACTCCCTATTGTCAGCAAGCTCAATGACATCCACATCGGCAGTGACGCCGCCAAACAGCTGGACAATGATCATAAATCCGAAGCCGGTGCCATTGCCGCTTACAACGATGCCATTGTTCTGGCCGGCGAGAAGAAGGATTTCGCCACCAGGGAAATACTTGAAGGCATACTGAACGACGAGGACCGTCACATTGATGAAATCGAAGAACTTCAAGACCAGATCTCCCATATGACCCTGCCGATCTTCTTATCGACTCAGGTAGGTTAAGGCGCGAGCAAGTTAAACAAGACGGAATGAAAGTTACAAGGGCAGCGTTGGCGGGAATTGAGCGAAACTTGTGCGCCTGTGCCCTGACTTAGGGCAGATGGAGTGGTTTTGTTAAAAGCCCGGACTTTGAAGGACCCGATGATCGCTATTCACTGCAACCTCCTTCATGCCGACAAGTCAAATTCTTCAGGGCGGAGCAACCGGTCTTAGAATAATAAAAAAATGAGAGTCCCAGGGAACCAGCTTAGCCGCTGGTTCCCAGGATTCTCATTTTGCTTTTCAGGGTGAATAGTGCAGCCCACGATGATCGAAGATTCATGTTCGGAGGGGGGCTTGTTTCTGTGGGCCCCCCGGGATCAACCCTGTCAGGTTGATTGAGAATCTCTCTGACTGGGGAGCCAGAGTTCGACCGGCCACGATCGCTGAAGCCACATCCTGGGAAGCTACTGCTCTTTCGGGACGGATGGTGAAGCTTTTACTAGGTGTGCCAGCGGAAGTCAGGGGTACATACTTGGGTTATCTTCAGCTTTTACTTTCCGCAGCATTTCTTGTATTTCCTGCCGCTGCCACAAGGGCATGGGTCATTGCGGCCGATTTTAACTACGGTCACGGGAGGATTTACGCGTGCTCCTCTACCAATGGGCTTAATCAAGAGTGCCAGCTCCTGCTTCAATTCCTCGGCCTTTGGCTTATTTCCCCAGGCAGTATACAATTCGATCACCCGGTCTAGGACATCGGCTCTGTCTCTCAGGTTATTTTGGTTTAGTCCCTCCCTGATGATCCCTTCTGCCTTAACATAGTCGGGTGGGATCTGCCTGGTTCCAAATTGATAACAGGCGGACCAGCCAATGTAGCCCCAGCCCCAGGCAGGATCAGTGGCCAGCCATTCACTGAACAATCGGTCACATTCTTCCCCATTGCCCAGAGCAAACTGGGTTTCAGCAATGCCTCTTCGGGTATTTTCAACGATCAGGTCGTCCTGAACACCAATTAAGGGAAGCAATTCCTCACAGTATTTGATTCGCTGTTTGAGGTATTGCTCATTATGAGTCCCCATACTAAATAGTTCCATATCCAGGTCCTGCACATAATTGAACAGAAACTCAGTCCATTCGTACCTGCCACCCAGCTCCACCAGGTCCCTAATTTTGTCTTCAGCCATTACTGTTTTGATATCCTCCCAGGCATCGAGAAAAATATCGCAGGCTTTTTGGGATTCATCACTGTCCATATATTTGTATCCGGAAGTGATTTTCTCATCGATCATCCTGTATTTATCCATCCTTAATCCTCCTCGTATCAATCAGATAAGTAGACATAATATAAGTAATGCCAAGATTGAACAACTGTCAGATGGTTCATCAGTCTTTCGTTAAGTTAGCAGAAACTTAGTATTCACCTCCTTCAGTGATTATCTATGGGTAACTCATATCTGAGGGCAGCTTAGAATCTGCAGCGGGCCTTTCATGGCTTCTGGCTGGAATTTAAAATCGAGACTTGGTGCGTAAGTTCACATAACACACACAACGTCAGGAATGTCATGAACTGGTCACTAAGCCTGCCCTGGAGGACAAGGTCAACACCATCCGTTGGCTCTCTCATTCGTCCCACGGCCTTAACGGTCAAAAGTGGTCGTCCCGTGCAGGGTAATCCAACAACAACATCCGGGATCATGATTATGCTTGATTTACCGTTGCTCTGATAATGATCGGGAATGATACCCATAGGAACCCTGTCGCTAGAGTCTGTTCATTCTCGGCCAAAAGCACCACATCGGAATGCCTGATCAACATAGGGTCCAGATCTTTGTTGTTTCAATATGCAAAATTTGGAATTCCTGCTAGTTCGGAATCAAGTATGAGTGAAAATTACGATCAAATCGATGACCATTGTTAGTAAAGACTGTAAATCGCCATACTGTTATTTGTGGAACCTACCGGCCGATGATCCGGACATTTTTGGGACAATGAGCAATGATGTACTCGAGGATATCATCAAAGGACCCCTGTTCCGGATAGATCTGGTTTTTGGTGAGGGCTTCGTTCAAGTAAATTGTGTTCCGTGAGCGGACAGCTTTGATGCTTTTGACTTTGTTAAAGGAGGTATAAAGATTATGACGGATAGCGGTAATGAGACCGGCTCCAGCGGCAGTCATATTGCCTCCGGCCAATCCGACCAAAGCGGTTAAAAGGCCCATGGCTTCGGCTCGCTTGACTTGGCTACGCAGTTGGATGTGATTGACGCCGGATTGATCCAACTGAAAAAGAACTAGGTAGCGGCCGCCATGGTTCAAGCCGATGATGATATAAGCCAGGGCAAGGAGAACACTTAATACAATCGCACCGAAGATCAGGATCGTCTTAGTGATCTGAAGGGCTTCCTCAAGCCCATCCCCCAGAGTGAGCAGGAACATGAGGAGTGTCGGGACCATCAGGGATAAACAGAGTACCTTGGCGGTGGTGATTAATATTGCGGGGTTCTTCCAGAAGGAAAACTCATAGATCCATTCACGGCTGGCAGGGGATCGGTTTGTCTGCCCCAGGGTTTGATTCGGGGGATCGGGTGGTGGCGTCGACGATTTGATGTGGTCTGCTCCCGGCGGGACTAGATCTATTACGGATTCAGAGTCGATTGGGTTCGCTTGCACCAGGATCTGGTCAGTCTCCCCACCCATCGGCATAGAGTTTTCTGTAACTTGTTCCAAATCCAGAAGAATCTTTTCCTTAAGGGCCATCCCTGGTAAAGCAGATTCGTCAGGGGCCTGGGTTATTTTGCCGCTTTTGGCCTTAACCGGTGGCCCATTTGGCATTTCCTCCAACACAAAGGGCGCTCCGCAGTTCTCGCAGAACCTGGCGCCGTTGATGCGGGCTTTTCCACATTGTTCACAGAACATCTCATAACCTCCCATGCATCAGGCATGTTTATTAATCTAGGATAATGTTGCAGGTAATGCAGTTTCCTCATCCAGTGATTTGGACTTTATCTGCTGAGCGCTTCTAAATAATCAAATGATTGGGTATAGTGAGAAAAAATATTTTTTATTAGGGGGCGACCGATGGCCTTCGATAAAATTTTTTACTGCAACCGCTGCGGGGCCAGACTGTCTGATCCAAGGGAGTCTGTGCCCAATGTGGCTTTGACTGGAGCCATGCCGAGCCCGGACCATCCTCTTCAGCCTCCTCTGGCTGGTTGGGATCACGCTTTTCCTTCAGCTCAGGGATGACTTAATCCTTAACGGGTTATTAGGGGCGCAAGTCCAGGCTGCACAAGGCGGCTAATAGGAGCGGAATTAAGGCAGTGATAATGCCGGCGGTAATTCTCTGACTGTCTCCGGTCAGCCTGGAATATAGTGAAAAGCCGCCCAGGGCAAGGCCAGCCATAACAATCAGAAACCATGCTGCTTTTCGTCCGCCTCTCATTAAACCCTCCTGCCTGATTGATTTACCGGTAGGCCCAATCTGGGACAGCTTTCAGGTTTTTTGCCTCCCAGGACCCACGCGCCGCTTTAGGTTTACCCAAGCCAGAGTCTTCATATGCTTAATTCCGTGGGTTGACCCATTTAATGGAGGGGCAATAATCTCTATTAATTATCTCCCTCCGGAATGACCCCAGGCGGAATGGTCCAATAAGTTCCGTCCCACAGACCGCTGATCTGGACAGTGATGCTGTCCTCCCCCAGGAGTCTGCCGTCAGCGTCGACCAGCCCGATCACCATCTCATAGGTACCATCGCGGGAATAGTTTTTGCGGTCGCGCATGACCCAGCGGCCATCAGGCAGCTTTTCGCCATCCTCCGGAAAACCGCTGAAGACCATGCCGCCATCATCAAAATCGAAGGTGATACGCGATCCCTTAGGAAAACCGTCACGGTAGTAGATGGTGAAGTCAACATCCACGCCGCCCATTTCCGTATTATGGCCATCGTAGGATCGCACACGAGGCCCATCAATCTCGATGACACCGACCTCCACCTGGGGCGTGCCCTGGAGGGAGATCCTGGTGATGGGAAGGGTCGGTTCAAAACTGAATTGGGCATCACGCAGGGCGAAATCCCCTTCATCAGGATACATGTGGAGCTCTCTGGGCATCCCAGCCATCATGTAGTGATAAACAGTGCAGGTGAACACCTGATTGCTGTCCCTAGGCCGGGCAGTAATGATGAAATCATCGGACAGGCTGCTCTGGACGGGGAAGCGGAAGGTTTTATCCGCCAGTGAGGATCGACCGAAACCCACTTCTTTCAAAGCCTCATCCACCAGTTCAAAGGTCATTGTCTGATTATACTCTCTCCCCAGCTCCAGCACGCTTTCCTCATAATTCAGGCGCAAGCGGTTCACCTCAAACTCACTCATTTCGGAATAGACTGCCTGGAGCCGGTCATGGGTGCGGATGACTTCCCGGTCAAGCATCTTTTCGATGAAAGCCGTGGTCTCCTCTGGTTTGGGCCAGGGCAGATCCCTTTGAGCTATGGCTGAGGCAGGAAACAAGCCGCTTTCCTCGTCGATCCAGTGATAAAGCGTTCCGGGGTCCCGGCGGTACAGGGACCAGAACAGATTGCAGACGCTGCGCACGAGATCATCCACCCTAGCCTTGATCTTCTGCGGTTCTCCCTTGCTTTGCAGATAGATGGACTTCATTGCATGAGCCCAAGCCGCATCGGAATTGAGGAGGATCTCATCCGGGGATTTTTTTTGGGGCTGGCCAGGCACTGCTGCCAGGTAACGAACTTCCCCTGTCCTCAAATTATAAACGGCCTGCCGCTTGGTGAACTCATCGTAGACTTTTTCCAGATTGTTAAGATAGATGGCAATGTCCTCAGGATCATAGGTGGCTTGATCATAGATTCCCACGGCCCATATCCCGGCGCCTACCATCACAAGCCACGGGGACCCGGATAGGATGGCGGTGCCGCTGACCACAATCTCCAAAGCATCCAGGATATTGTCACGGAAGATCTTATAGCTGTCGACACCGCGTTGGTACTGATCGATGACCTTCAGGGAAGTGGCGGCAATGCCCACCGCCAGCAGCTTATTTTTCAGTGAGCTGGTGACAGGATTCAGTGCCGGCATCAGGGTGCCCTGAAGTTCATCCAGCAGGGAAGCTGAATAATCAGCGCCGCTGGTCAGGATATTGGTAAGTCCAAGGCCCGTGGAGACCATCTCATTGGTGGGGACTGAGCCGTCGCGGATAAGTTTTTGGAAGGCATTGGACTCGATCTTCGATAGCTGGTTATTCAGCGCACCGGTATCAACCAGGACCTTGGTATTGGGTCCTCTGTAGAGACCATCCTCATAATAAAACAGTTTGGTCCCCTGATTCAAAGTGTTTTTAAGTACCGCTTTGATTGAAAAATGGGCGGCCTGGAAGGTGATGGTGTTGCTGTCAGGATCCACCGTGGAGGGCAAAAGGACCCAACTGTTAGTTACTTCATCATACCCGGCAGCGGAAAATGCGGTGGTCTCATTGGCCTCAGCAATCCCTGTGGGATCGTAGGGCATTGTGATACCCACCATGGCCGCAAATTCTTCCCCCGCCTTGATTTCGTCCAAGGTAAAGTTATAGGCGGTGATTTCAACACCGGCAGCCAAGTCGGCCTTCAGGGGGAGCCGACTGACTTCCAGTTGACCTTCCGCCATCAAATTATAAGTGCCGAAGTCGACGATGATCCCATTGGTTTCGACTCGGGTCACCTCAGGAGAAACGGTGACCAGCTCACCCGGAGCGGCCAGCTCAGATTCTGTGAAGCTTATACCGGGAAACAGAGACTTAGGAGCCCTCAATGCTGTGTCGGTGGCTGCGTTTGAAGTCTGATTCGGAGGCTTCCCGGGAAGGATTCCTGGGATAAACTGGATTAAGAATACTCCAACGATGCCCAACAACAGAACTGCTTTGATCAAACCACTGGATTTTCTCGTTGCGGCGGACGCTTTTGCCGGCGAAGTTTCCCTGTTACCCGCTGGACTCTTTGCCTGAGGATTGATTTCCTTTTTCGCTGTACCCTGGACTTTGACCGAAGTCGGCATGGGAGAACTTTCTCCCATCTTGCAAGTCTGATTGGGTGAAGCTGAACCTGTTGGGTTTCTATCTGCTTTACTGATTTTTACTCTGCCTGTGGCCACAGGGTTGGCCTTGGCCGGGGTGGGTGCGTCAGCAGTGTCTGCCGCAGGTTTTTGGCGGGATCGGGTAGGGCGAGGAGCCTTCACTTTGTAAGTAGTCAAAAGCCCCGCTCCAGTTTCCTCAATAGTTCTTCCCGTTATATTACTATCTTCTCTCCCATCTTCACTCACCGCTATCTGAATGAAGGGAGTGCCGCAAAAGGGACAGAAACTAGCCGTGGCAGATCCCTGTGAACCGCATTGGCGGCAGATTTGACTGGTGTTATCTGATAAATTGCGAGTAATTTTTGTGCCACAGGCTTTGCAAAAATTGGCTGTATCATTGATATGTTCTCCACAGTTTGAACACTTCATAGCTGCCCTCCCATATTATTTCCAAGTCGTTCCAATTCAGGTTTTTACTTCCCCTTCTTGTCAGGCCGCCTGGGTACCTCCGATCTGGTGATAAACACCAGCCTTGTCCAACTCCAGTGTGTTATAACTGGTGACTAAAAAACGTCCAGTGGTCTGGTCAAGGCGGATCTGATCGTTACCATGGATGGCCAGTTTTGAGTCCATGCCATTGCAGCGGCTCGGCCATAAGATCCCTGTGTTGACATTGCAACCGATCCAGTATGCCGGATCTGATCGACACTTTTTAACCCTCTCCATAAGATCTGGTGTCCATCCGAATGGTATTCGCAAAGTTTAGCAGGAATTTGACTTATTTACTGTAATTTTAGCATCATTCCCAGTCTCGAACAACTTAAGAACCAGCCTCCATAATTGTCTGGCAATGGCATAGGATTGCTCATAAAGGATACGGGTTTCTGCCGACCCAGCCAGCCTATTGGATCAGGGAGTGGTCTGATCTGTCTGCTTTATAGATGTGTTTAGCTTCATGTCCCTTGGGATGTTCGCTTTGTGCAGCTGGTTAAAATTCCCAGTGATGATAAGGGGACAGCAGCTAAATTACCCTTCGAAATGATGGGGCACCAGGATTTTGATTAGGGAGTGTTTTCTGAGTAATTTGTCAATTGAATCGGGATTATTCATCCATAATTGGCAGCTAGCAATCGGGCATGCCGCACTGCAGTCTAAAACAGCAGTGATTACAACAGCAGTGTTTACACCGCGAGGATCATTGGTTTGAGAAACGAACAATCGATGGGTGAAATGGATTAAGCCCGAAGTCTGGCAGATGCCTGGCTTCGGGCTTTCATGGGGTATGTTTTTAGAAAAGTTGACCTTCATGTTCAATCCATAGTCGTCTTTTCCGTGGTGGAATGAGTAAGGGAGCTTCTCTACAGCGGCACCGGTCCATCGGCTGACTAAGGCCATGGCCGATGCAAACGCTGTGGAAGATCTCCTTGATAGGTTTTATCCTTCCGATCAAACAGGAACTTAGGCTGACTCACCCTTAGTCTTTTTGAAGACGATGACTGAAGCCATTCCCAGCAAAAGCAAACCGCCAACTAAGGGGAGAGGGCTCTCCGCTTGACCGGTGTAGGGTAATTTGCCATGGGATGGGCGGTCGGGTTTTTGGCCAGGTGTGGTGTGCCCGGGAGTAGTGTGTCCAGGCGTCGTGTGCCCGGGAGTGGTATGGCCGGGGGTGGTGTGGCCGGGAGTGGTTGATCCTGGGGTAGTTGTTCCCGGATCCGGGTCGGTTTCTCCGGGTTTGACCCCGTTGATTTGCGCCATGGCCTGATCCAGAGCATCCACCAGGTCCTTCATGAGCTGCGGGGAGGTGGGATTTTCAACGAATGCAGCAGCTTGGGCGATGGTTTCGATTAATCTGGTCTGGTCGGCCAATTCATCAAAGGTGAAGGCATCCGTGAGCTGGAGCTGTTTGGCTTTTTCCAGTAAGTCGGTTAAATCATCTTTGTTGAGAGCCAGGAGAATGATTTCATGGGAAGCAGAACCGGCAAAGGCTTCCACATGGGCTGGGTTATAGGTATAGACCGTGACCGGGATTTCCTGTTTCAGGTCATTCAGATTGTTGCTGAACGCTTTGTCATGGAGGATCGCCAGGCTGTAGGGGATAGTAACTTCA
This sequence comes from uncultured Clostridiaceae bacterium, assembly GCA_964582675.1. Classification (GTDB taxonomy): domain Bacteria; phylum Bacillota; class Clostridia; order Clostridiales; family Clostridiaceae; genus JG1575. The sequence goes on along the minus strand of CAZOTM010000014.1, from coordinate 12,575 downwards.
GTTAACAGGCCGCTCTTAAAGGCATTGGAGCCGATTTCCAGCAATCCTTCGTTCAAGGTTAATTGCTTCATCGTCCGCCATTTTAAGTTCTGTTCAAATGCACTGAGTTCAATGATTTCGACGCCCCTGGGGATCACTACGGTTTCCAGACGGTGGGCCAGGAATGCCCGGCTGCGGATAATTTTTAACGTAGTGGGCAGACTGAGGCTCTTCAAGGGTGCTCCGGTGAAGGCGGCTGAGCCGATCTCCGTGACCCCCTCAGGGATGACAACGGAAGTTAAGGTGACGTTGCGGGACAAGATTCCATTGGGAATCACAGTCATGCCCTTGCTGAATTTGACCGTGGTGATCAGGTTCAGGGAAAATGCCCCATTGCCCATTTCCGTCACCGTGTCAGGGATCCATAGCCCGGTCAGTTGATTGCCATTAAATGCGGTGGCACCGATGGCTTGGAGTCCATCCGGCAGATGCAGCAGGGTCAGGGCATTGTAGCGGAAGGCGTTGTCGCCAATGGTTTTTAGGGATTTGGGGAGAACCACCGAGGTCAGACCCGTTAAGGAGGTGACGGAGTCTGAGCCAAACATTACATCATCCGTGGGAATGGCAAAGGCATCTGCGGCGATTCCTGTGATGGGGAGACCCTCAGGGGTCTTCTCCGGCAGAACCAGGGCCTTGTTGACTGAAAATTTAGTCTGGCCGGAAGCTGAATAGCCAGTGATAGTTTGGCCGTCATAGGTAAAATCCGCAGGAGTCCAACGATAGCCTTCGGCAATGAGGAGGCCTTTTTCAGCCAGGAGCAGTTCCGCCAGGGCCTGGTCCACTTCCCCTTGGGTCGCATCGCCCTTGACTAACAGGCCATTGGCGATTTCCAACACTTCCAACAGGCGGCCATGGGTTTCCGGAGTGTATAAAGCTGCTGGCAGTTCGGATAAACGGCTGACTTGGCCAGCCAGGTCTTTTTTGTTCACACCCACCGGGGTTAAGCCGGCAAGGGCGCTGTTGAGGATCTCCACCTGGCTGAGCAGGGCTTCGCTCGTAGCGGATGAATCGGCAAAGACGGCTTTGGCAGGAGGCAAAAGATTGGCCAGGATCTGCCAGGATGCTTCGGTATAATCGTCAGATTCCAGGGAATCGATTTGCTTAAGGACTTTGTAGAGTTCTTTGCGGGCTTCGGATTCTCCAACCAGGATGAATTTTTGGTATTCACTGCTGAAGATGTAGGTGCTGGGCTCCAAATGAGCCGGATTTCTGGTATAGAGATACACCACGCCATAGGTTTCATCCACAGTCTCCATGCCCGGGTTGTTGCGGAATACGTTGCCCAGAGCCTTGAATATGCTGTATGGCATGTCCACGGACTTGATTAAGTTGTTGGCGAAGCTGTAGTTATCCAGCTGCAGCATCTTAACATCGTCGGAGATGGTGAGGGTGGCGATTTTGTTGTTATAAAAAGCTTCATTGCCGACCTTTAAAATGGTGGCCGGGAGATACAAGGCTGCGATCTCATTGTCTTTGAAAGCGCTTGTCTCAATGATCTTAACCCCGTAGGGGATATCCAGGGCGGTCAGCTGATTGCCGGCAAAGGCGCCGGAGTCGATGATGAAATCTGAGAAGCCGGCTAATTCCGGCAGGGTAACTGCGGTCAATCCGGCGTTGGCAAAGGCATTTTCGCCGATCCCGGTGATCTGTTTGGCGACGGCAACACCATCCACCTCTACCTTGACTTCACTGGGAAGGATGAGTTCCTTATTAAGGACAGCTTTGGCGAGTCCCGACGGGGAGAAACCGGTGATCCCGAAATAGTAATTTCCGGGGACATTGTTTTTATAGATGGTAGCATAGGTAAAGTCGGACGCCTGGAAACTCTGCACCACTTGTTCGACCTTCAGGGTGACTTGTGGTTTTAAATAGGCCATGGCACCCGTGGCCGTATCCACGGCAGTGCCGCCTGGGGTTCCAGCCGGGAAGGCCTGGAAGCTGCCGGTGACCAAAATGGAGGATTGGGATAAATCCAAACCGTCCGTCTGCCAGTCGATGCCGGTCTCCACATAAACATCCCCGGAACCATCCGGAATGGTGGAGTCGATGATGGCAAACCCGGTGGTTAAAAGGACCGCTTCATTGATGGCAGCTTCGATCTCCGCCGCTGTCATATCACTCTGGATATCGATTTGACCGGCATTTAGGGCGATGTCGGTGAGTGGGGCAAAGGAGCGGGCAAATACCATGATCGAACGATCCTGGGGGATGGCCAGGCTGGTCTGTCCGGCTGCGAACAGCTCATCGTGGAGATAGAGCTTGTTCCCATCTCCGTCAGCAATGGAAATGGTGACGGGCGTCCCGGTTTTATAAAATACGCGGTGGCCTACATGTCCCAGAGCCTGGCCCAGGACAAACTCACCAGTCAAGAGGCTGGAGCCGTTGAAAACCAGATTGTCGATTTGTTCCAAAGTGGAAGGCAGGTTGATGCTGGTTAGTTTCTTGTTATTGGCGAAGGCATTCTGACCAAGATATTCCAAGCCTTCGTTCAGTTCGACAGAAGTAAAGCCGGCTAATATAAAGGCGCCTTTTTCGATGCGGCGCAGGCTGGAGGGAAATTGCGCTGAGGTCAGGGTCGCATTGCCGGATAAAGCGCCTTCACCGATGACTTCCAGACCTTCGTTGAAGATGATGGAGGTGAGGCCTTTCTTATAGAAAGCATTTTTGCCCAGGGCTATGACGGGAATACCGCCGATGGTTTCCGGGATAACCACATCCGTGAGAGTACCCACATAGCCCGTTATGGTGCCAGTGGCAGGGTCAAAAGTAAAGTCGGCTTCCACCGCAGGAAAAGCGGTTTCAACATTTAAAGTAACTTGAGGGTTTAAGTAAGCCATGGCTAAAGTAGCCGTATCCACCGCAGTGCTGCCTGGGGTACCTGCCGGGAAGGCTTGGAAGCTGCCGCTGACCACAATGGAGGATTGGGACAGATCCAAACCGTCCGTCTGCCAGTCGATGCCGGTCTCCACATAGACATCCCCGGAACCATCCGGAATGGTAGAGTCGATGATGGCAAACCCGGTGGTTAAAAGGACCGCTTCATTGATGGCTGCTTCGATTTCCGCCGCCGTCATATCACTCTTGATATCGATCTGGCCGGCATCCAGGGTGATGTCGGTGAGTGGGGCAAAGGAGCGGGCAAATACCATGATCAAACGATCCTGGGGGATGGTCAGACTGGTCTGCCCGGCTGCGAACAGCTCATCGTGAAGATAGAGCTTGTTTCCATCTCCAGCGGCGATGGAAATGGTGACTGGTGTGCCGGTTTTATAAAATACGCGGTGGCCTACATGTCCCAGAGCCTGGCCCAGGACAAACTCACCGGTTAGGAGGCTGGAACCGTTGAAGACCAGATTGTCGATTTTGGTGAGAGTGGAAGGCAGGTTGATGCTGAGCAGCTGCTTGTTGTTGCTGAAGGCATACTGACCAAGATATTCCAAGCCTTCGTTCAGTTCGACAGAAGTAAAGCCGGCCAATATGAAGGCACCTTTTTCAATCCGGCGCAGGGTAGAGGGGAAATCCGCCGAAGACAGGGTCGCATTGCCGGAAAAAGCCCCTTCACCGATGACTTCCAAACCTTCGTTGAAGACGATGGAGGTAAGGCCTTTCTTTAGGAAAGAATTTTTGCCCAGGGTAGTGACTGTGACTCCGCCGATGGTTTCAGGGATGACCACATCCGTGAGAGTACCCGTATAGGCCGTTATAGTGCCGGTGGCAGGGTCAAACGTAAAATCAGATTCTTGATTGGCAAGGGTTGCCAATTCCGCAGCCATGGGTGCAGGGGATGTCAATTCCTCAGATAGTGGTTCTGAGTATG
>CAZOTM010000014.1:0-8619 GCA_964582675.1 uncultured Clostridiaceae bacterium | reverse complement strand
TCAGATAGTGGTTCTGAGGATGGCAATTCCACAGCCAGTGGTTCAGGGGATATCAACTCTGAAGCCAGTGGTTCAGAGTATGGCAATTCATCAGGCAGTGGTTCTGAGTATGGCAATTCCTCAGCCGGTGGTTCAGAGGATATCAATTCTGAAGCCAGAGGAGCAGAGGATGGCAATTCCGTGGACAGGGGAATGGTGGATACGTCCTCAGCTCTGACCGTGGAAGTCCCCATGCTGAATAAGCTGAGTGACATGATCAATGCCAACAGGGTAGCGGTAATTCTTCGTTTCAAATGAAATGTACCTCCAATAAAAATTAAGATTGTATTAAGTTTAAATTAGATTTGTTTATTATTCAACGAAATTTTCACGTTTACATGAACTATTTATCGCATTTATAAAAATATATTGGATATGTAAATATAGTGAGCAATACCAGGGTTTCAAATGGAGTTGAAATAATTGAAGAGCATATTTAAAAAATACTTTTTGTGCCTATTAAAGATTTTTGAAATATCAGGCAGTGAGGACTTAAAATCCAAGCAGAAAAATATCTAAATACGCAGCCGCCTTTCGCGGTCGTTCCCCTGAAAAAGGACGATCTGCAGATGCTCCGCTTGGTTCAGGGAATGCTCTGGCTCCCATAATTGCTGCGCCTGCAGATATTCCCCTGGACTCAGATACTGCCCAGATCACAGATGGGCTGAAGATGATGCGGCGAGAACCCGCCTGCAGTGTTAGGATAAACCCCATTGGGAGATCGTCTCTTTCAGAAGGAATAAATCCCTGGAGATTAGGGTGAAGAATGAAAGTGAATGGATTGAATGGATTGAAATTATGAATTATGGATTATGAATATATGATTAAACGAGTTGTTAAAAATTCCACGATAATATATAATCCATTTGGAGTAAAAATATCAGATAAATATATTGTATGTAAAAAGTAAAAAATACAATGTATTCTGAAAATACAATATAGTCAAAAATATTGGCCGGGAATGACTTCTGCAATTTTATTGGACTTCTTCGGATCCATTCCTGTTGGAGCAGATAAGGTACCAAGTCAGTGTATTGGCGATTCACTAAAAAGGAAAATAATGACAGGCTGATTCGCCCTTAACTCTCGGGTAAGAAGATTTTCTAGTGAGTCAGCAAACCAATAGCACTTCCTTGATGAGGAAAGGGGCAATATCTTTGTCACAGTTTAAACGGGAGGAGGGTATTTGAATTTTTTTGGGTGTGCTGAGGCACACCATAATACCATTTGGTTGCGGGAGAATTGTCATTCGAATTTCTTAAATAGTGGCACAAGGGCAACGGTTTGGTTCAAAAGAATGTTGAAAATTGCATTATTGATGACCTGCGAGCTGATCGACGGAGGAGTTCTTTTTACATGAGAATCAGTCTTTGATTGGCAGAAGCAAGCTGGTCTCAATCATTTATGGGGAAAACCAAACAAAAAAGTTACAGGCAGAAAAAGACACTAATGGAACTCTACAAAAAAATCGAGGAGTAAACGGGATGAAATTAAAGAAATTATCAATTATTTTGTTAGCAGGGATCTTAACACTGGGTACCGCAGGCTGCACAGCCAAACCGGCAGCAACGGATACAGCAGTCGCCAAGACCACCATCGTGGTGGGTACATCAGCCTCTTACAAACCCTGGGCGTTTCAGGAGAATGATGAAGTTAAGGGGTTTGAAATGGATGTCTGGAAAGAAATTGCCACGAGAAACAACTACAATTTAGAATTCAAGCTCGGTCAATTCAGCGGACTGGTCGGCATGCTGGACGCCAAAGAAATTGACACCGTAGCCCATCAAATGTCGATCACACCAGCCAGATTGGAAAAATATAACTTTTCCGAACCCTATGCCTACAGCTTTTATGATCTGTTTGTAGCAGAGGACAGCCCCTATAAAACCAAGGAAGATTTAAAGGGCAAGAAAGTCGGCTGCTGGTTAGGCGGCAATGGGGAAGCCACCTTACGGCAGATCAACGACCAATACAAATTGGAATTTGACATTGTTACTTTCGATGGCACCTCCATTGAAGAAGAACTGCGGATCGGCCGGCTGGCAGCATTATGGCAGGGTGAAATCAAGACCAAGACCGTGGTTTCGGAAAATAAACTGCCCATTCGGCAATTAAACGAAAAATTAGTTTATGAGACCAATGCGTATCCATTCCGCAAAGACGAAGCCGGGCAAAAGCTGGCCGGAGAAGTTGGCAGCGCCATCAAAGCCATGAGAACCGATGGAACTTTGAAAAAGCTTTCCGAGAAATGGTTTGGCCTTGACACAACCGAACCGGTAAAATAGGTGAGACAGCTCCCTGGGCTGTCACTACCGAATATTCGGATAGATTGATCAAACGCTCTGCCTGCCACTGTTTAAGAAATTCGAATGGCTGCAGAATGGCGATCCTCCTTGGAACAGCATTTTTTTCAAATAAAATAAATTACAATCGACGGATGCCGGGAAAATCCTGGCGTCCTTTGAATTAAAGGAGAGGTCAAATTATGCATGATGATTTTGATAATCCAGTCCCGCGGCTTCACTCCAAATCATTAAAGTGGGACAGTTTAAAAGATAAATATGGAAGAGACGACCTGCTGCCGTTATGGGTGGCGGATATGGATTTTGCGGTGTCGCCGGCGATCCGTCGCGCGATGGAGGGACGAGCCGCCCATCCCATATTTGGCTACCATTTGATCTCCGATGAATACTATGATTCGGTGATCCACTGGATGAACCGGCATCATAACTGGGTAATCGACAGGGACTGGATTGTTTTTACCCCCGGGGTGGTTACCGCTCTGAGTTATGCCATTAAGGCTTATTCCGATCCGGGAGACAGCATTATCATTCAAACACCGGTATATCATCAATTCCGCAATGTCATCGAGAGAAACCACCGCAAAGTGGTAAACAACCCCCTGAAATATGAAAATGGCAGATACACCATGGATTTGGCCGATTTGGAGAACAAAATCAATGATACAACCCGGATCCTTGTATTGTGCAGTCCCCACAACCCGGTGGGAAGAGTCTGGACAAAACAGGAATTGATGGACGTCAGCGAAATCTGTTTAAAGCATAATCTTTTGATAATATCCGATGAGATCCATTTTGACTTGATCTGGCAGGGCCATGAGCATACGGTGTTAGCCAACATTTTGGAAAGCATAAGAGATCACTCGATCATTTGCACTGCACCGAGTAAAACTTTTAATTTAGCCGGGCTTCAACTGTCCAATGTGATCATTCCCAATCCAGGGCTCAGAAACAAATATATGGAAGAGCTGGAAAAAGACCACCTGGTCAGACCCAATTCCTTCGGGGAGGCGGCCTTGATTGCAGCCTACAGGGATTCTGATGAATGGCTTGAGTCGTTGAAGGACTATTTGGAAGGCAATATTGATTTCTTAGTGGAGTTTATTAAACAGAGGATCCCACAATTAAGAGTGGTCAAACCCGAAGGAACCTATTTATTATGGGTGGATTGTACCGGACTGAACATGAACAAAGACAGCCTGAATGAGTTTTTCTTGAACAGATGCAATTTGGTGCTCAATGAAGGCCAGGTTTTTGGGGAAGACGGGAATTTATTTCAGCGGTTCAACATCGCCTGTCCACGGACTGTGGTAGAGGAAGCCCTGCTTAGAATCGAAAAAGCCGTGCAAGCAGCTTTTGGATTGGCAGTGAATTAGGAGGCCTAAACGAGATGAGATTAAAAAAACCGGCAAAGTTATGGTCAGGGGGCAGTGAACCACCAGGGCCAGGAGCCCATCGGATCACGGTGGCCGGAAGGGATTCTGCCGGGAAAACCATGCCCCGGCGGAATACTTCAGGTCTTGATCAACTCTTCGTATTGTTAGGGAAATCAGGTGAGCAAAGTGAATTTTGATGTTGGCTTTATCTTCAGAATCATACCAATCATGCTGAAATACAGCACCGTCACATTGAGTTTGTCATTTTTTGCCATCGTCCTGGGGTTTATCATATCCTTCGCTGTAGCCTTGGCAGTATATGCCAAAGTGCCGGTTCTCAGCGGGATTTTAAAGGTCTACATATCATTCTTTCGAGGCACGCCGTTGATGTCCCAGCTCTTCTGTTTTTATTTTGGGATATTGCCCTTATTTAAAAATATTGTATTAAAAGTTTCATCCTTTCAAGCGGCTTTGATCGTGATCAGCCTGGCAAGTTCAGCCTATATGGCAGAATCCCTCCGCGCCGCCATCTCCTCCATCCACAAAGGGCAGATGGAGGCCGCTCAATCCATCGGTATGACCTATATGCAGGCTATGTTTCGCATCGTCCTGCCCCAAGCCCTGAAGGTCGCCATCCCCACATTATTCAGCAGCTTTATCAACATTGTAAAGGACACCTCCCTGGTATTTGCAATTGGCGTCAAGGAAATGATGGCAACCGCCCAATTGGAGGGAGCCTCCGGTTATCGTTACCTGGAGGCCTACATATGCGTCCTGTTTATATACTGGGCCATCACTTCAACCATGGGTCTGGTTCAGAAGCAGATGGAAGTTAGATTAGGAAAATCAGTAGGTGATGCAGTTTGATAAAATTAACCAACATCAGAAAATCATTCGGGCCTTTAGAGGTTTTAAAAGGGGTAGATCTTACGATCAATGAAGGCGAGGTGGTATCGATCATTGGTCCGTCAGGTACCGGGAAATCCACGCTGCTCCGCTGCATCAACTGTCTTGAACAAGGGGATGACGGTGAAATCCAAATCGACGATTTTTCAGTGAATGTCAATAAAATGACCAAAGCCGACAAGCAGTGGTTACGACGCAATACAGCCATGGTGTTTCAGGGATTTTACCTGTTTAATAATAAGACCGTATTCCAAAATATTACGGAAGGTCTGCTGATTGTTAAGAAAATGAAAAAAGCCGAAGCGGAAGAAAAAGCCCTGAAAATCCTGAAACAGGTCAACTTATTGGATAAGACAGACAGCTATCCCAACAGTCTGTCAGGGGGACAGCAGCAGCGAGTCGCCATTGGCCGGGCATTAGCCCTTGAACCGCAGATCTTCCTGTTTGACGAACCAACCTCAGCCTTGGATCCGGAGCTGGTCAACGAAGTGCTGGGTCTGATCAAAGATCTTGCCAATCAAAATATGACTATGCTTATCGTCACCCATGAAATCAACTTTGCCCGCAATGTTTCAGATCGAGTCTGTTTCATGGATGGAGGCATCATTGCTGAACAGGGCAGCCCAGCCGAAGTCATTGATAATCCGCAAAATGAGAGGACCCGGCAATTTTTGAATTTTATCAGGCGCAGCTAATCAAGAACACTGGAAAGCTCCAGTACTGTTCCTGAGGGTTGACTATGTAAGGCAGTTTCGTGGTTGATCCAGGTTTGCCCAAAACTGGTAGGATGCTAATTGCTTACTGATGCGTATTTTAATCAAACAAATCCGATGCGATCGTTAAGAAAGACCCTCAAAAACCGGCTCCGACGGAATTTGAGGGTCTTGGTGTATGGTCATGGGAAGGACCAGGGCATCATTGAGCCAACTGGGCCAATCTTCTCTCCTTACTAAACGGCTGTGTAGCCGCCATCGACCGGCAGGATAATTCCAGTTACATAGGCAGCTTCGTCACTGGCCAGGAAAATGGCAGCAGGGTTGAGTTCACCTTCACGGCCATAACGGCGCAGGGGTACGGTGGTATCCATGTAGGCTTGGAACATTTCCGTGTTCAGGGTTTCCACTGTAAGTTCGGTTTCAAAGTAACCTGGGCAGATGGCATTGCAGGTTATGTTGTATTTGGCCAGTTCTGCAGCCACAGCCCGGGTGAAGTTTACTACACCGCCCTTGGAAGCGTGATAGGCAACTGTTTCGATGGCCGTATTTCCAACTAAGCCATACATGGAGGCAATATTGATGATCCGCCCGTAATGTTTCTTTTTCATAATATAGGCAAATGCCCGGGTTACCAGAAATACACTTTTCAGATCGGCGTTCATGGTGAAGTCCCAATCTGCATCCGTCATATCCAATACTCCGGCATTTACGGCCGATCCGGCATTGTTGACCAGGATATCGACTTTGCCATATTCCTTTTCGACTTCCACTGCAGCTCGGTTCACGGCCTCAGTGTCTGTGACATCGCACTGAACGGTCAGGACTCGGACACCCAGTTCTCTCAGTTCATCCGCAATGCCATCCAATTTTTCCTTTCTTCGGGCGAGGAGTGCCAGGTCTGCTCCCTGCTGAGCAAAACCTCTAGCCATCTGTGCACCAAGTCCTGAGGACGCTCCTGTGATCACTGCAACACGATTCTTTAAACTAAACATAAATACCTCCAGATCCTTTGTGGGAATGATAATATTATAACAAACCGTCAATATATTACAATACTTTTGATTATATTAAATAAATTTAACAATAATCTGTTCGATATAGAAATTGAGTAGTAAGCTATTAACCGGATCAGTTAATAGCTGTGACCTGACATATGACCCGGATGACGCATTGCGAGCTGAAATGGCAACTCAGCCAAAGGATTTGCCCTGGCTGGAACATACTACCGGCGATACCCAACACTGCAGTTTGGTTTTAGAATATTCCTGGGCTTATATTTTTCGTTTTTTTCATTTGGTAGGTAGTGAGAGGGGACCAAATGTTTCCATACTTCCAATTGAGTATATATTTTTGGACAGATCGTAATATAATTTAGTTGAATCAGCCATGGGAAGGGGAGAGGGAGTTGCCCGTAAAAATTACCTATAGTGAAGAGGTGCACAAAAAGCTGCAGACGGGCATTGACAGGCTCGCCGATTTGGCCGGGGTCACCCTGGGTCCCCAGGGACGCAATGTGGTGATCCAGCAACCAGCTGGGCCGCCCTTGGTGACCAATGACGGGGCGACCATCGTAAAAGACATCGTATTAGCCGACTTTGTGGAAAACCTCGGTGCCCAGATCATCAAGGAGGCTGCCCTGAAAACCAATGAGACCGCCGGTGACGGGACTACCACGGCCATTGTGCTGGGGAGGCAGATCGCAAATCAGAGTTTTAAAAATATTGCGGCCGGGGCTGACCCCATGATGATGAAAAAAGGCATCCAGAATGGGACGCAGCTGGCCATCGCAGGGATCAAAAAGCTGTCCGTGCCCGTTCAAACGGAGGAAGAAATCGCCCGGAGCGCTGGTCTGTCAGCAGAGGATGAAGAACTGGGGAAATTGATCGCCGAGGCTATCGGACAAGTCGGGGAGGCTGGGGTCACTCTTAGGGAGTCGGACACCATGCGGACTCAGCTGAAGATCCAGAAGGGCATGCAGTTTGACCGGGGGTTCCTCTTGCCCCAGATGGCAAACGACAGCCGGAGGCTGGTTTCTGAGCTGAGCAACCCATATATATTAGTCACCGATCAACCGATCACCGACAGCCGGGAGCTCCTTCCCCTGATGGAACAGCTTGCCCCCCTGGGCGCTCCATTGCTCATCGTCGCTGAAAGCATTGCCGGCGACGCCCTGGGACTGTTGATGGAAAATCGGCGGCAGGGGATTTTAAACACCGTGGCGGTGCACCCGCCGGCCTATGGGGAAGGCCGCCTGTCCAGGCTGGAGGATCTGGCCCTTATTACCGGCGGTGTGTTTTTCAGTGACACCACCGGTCATTCGGATCTTAAACAGGCGACCCCTGAAATGCTTGGGCGGGCCGCCCATGTAAGAGTCGAACGGCGCAATACCATTGTCGCCGGCAATGGGCAAACAGAAGCCATCGAAGCAAGGATCCGCTACCTGAAGATCCTCCATGACCATTCCAAATATGAATTTGACCGGCAGCAGCTTCGCGAGCGCATGGCGAGACTTGGCCGCGGTGTGGCTTCCATCGAAGTCGGCGCGCCGACTCTGGTGGAAATGAAGGAGCGACAGCTCCGCGGCGAAGATGGCCTGAACGCTGCCAGAGCAGCCCTGAAAGCGGGAATCGTGCCCGGGGGCGGCGCAGCCTATCTCCGGTGTATCCCAGCGCTGCGAGCCTATGCAGCCACTCTGTCCGGGGATAAGCAAATCGGGGTTCAAATCATCATCGGCGCACTGGAGGCGCCGGCCCGGCAAATTGCGAACAATGCAGGACTTAGCGGCGGCGAGGTCATTGCCAGGATCAGGCAGCTGCCGCCCGGCTTTGGCTATAATGCCTTAACCGGCGAGTATGTGAACATGCTGGAAGCTGGAATCAGTGACCCCACCCTGGTGACCTGCCTGGCCCTGCAAAGCGCATCTTCGGCTGCAGCAGCCATGATGACCGCAGAAGCCGGCATCACGGAGGCTGGCAAATAAAGTTGAGCGAAAGTGGTGGATATAAATAGAAAAAAGCCCCGATCCATCTCCGGAAGAGCTGGATCGGGGTAATTTTTGAATTTTGTCTGAAAACGTTATTATATGACATTATGGCAATAAAAACAATACCCGGTTTTGAGTATAATTAATACCCATGGATCATTATTTCATTTATCCCAATAGGGTATACAATGAAACGAAGAGCAGTGTTCCATAAATGGACAGGGCGAGAAGTCTGATGAGCAGTCGAATGAGCAGTAAAATTAACCGTTAGAATTGAGTCGAAAATTAGTGGGTAATCC
>CAZOTM010000013.1:0-21715 GCA_964582675.1 uncultured Clostridiaceae bacterium | reverse complement strand
AGGGGGTTTATTTGTTTCAATTGTTCCAATTGAAACGCACTAAAGTGCACCAAATAAATGTCAACGGCAGTCAACATTGCGTTGGCTGCCTTTGACATTCTCATAAATTGAGGCGGGACTTTGTCAAGTGGTCAGGAAAGCCATCAAAACAGCGCGGTCAGGCAGATTATTTCCTGGTCTTTGCGTCGGGCCGCACGAGCTGGTGTTTTCTCCGCTTTAAATCATATTTTGCAAACGTCCGGCGGTCGGCAAGGAAGTATCTGATCATTTTACGGGGTTTTAGCGACCGCAGGAAGTATACTTTACTTTTTGCCTTTGGCACGGTTTGGATTTTAAGATCATTGGATAAGATGGCAAAGGTTATGTCGATGTCCTCGCTGATTTCTCTGTCATCGATGCTTAACATCGGTCGGATCGTATCCCAGGTGGTTTTCCGCAGGGCGCAGTTATAGCCATACATGATTGGCCCTGCTCCGGTGTATAGCTGATGTATGGTTATACAGCCCTTGATCAGCCAGGTGCCGAAATACCGATTGGCCGGGGAAATTTCAGCGATGGCGCCATAGCCGCAAGCGGCGGCCACCCCATCATCCACAAACGCCTCGCGATAGACCTTAAGAAAGTCCGGGCTGACTATGGTGTCGGCATCGATTCGTACCAATATTTCACCCTTTGCCTCATCAAAACCCCTTGTCCGGGCATAGGTTATGCCTTGCTGCGGCTCCTTGACGACACGCACCAGAGGATACCTCATGGCGATTGCGGCGGAATTGTCGATGGAATTGTTATCGACGACGATAATCTCCAGGGGCTTTAACGTTTGCCTGGACAAGGATTCCAGGCTTTTAGGCAAAAGTTTTTCTTCATTGTAGACGGGTATGACGACACTGATCGTCGGTTGTTTCATGAAGTATCCCTCGCTGGTGCTTTATAGATTACTGATACCTTACTTTGACCACGTCGGAGAACCAATCAGACGCGGCTTTTGAGCCAATCTGTTTCACCTCGGATCCGACGTGCCACGTTCGTCTGGCCGGATCGGTCCTCCCCGAGTTTTGCATACTGTTAGTATACCGTTGGTATGACCTATGGTATGACCGGTTTTTTCCGGTCGACGCCGAGGACCTCGCACCAGTATCCGTCCGGATCACCGATAAAGTAGAGATTCATGTCCTTGTTTTCGTAGATCACCACGCCCATTGCCTTGTGGACCTGATAGGCTGCTGCTGCATCCTCCACCTGGAAGGCCATGTGGATCTCATTCTCGCCCAGATCATAGGGTTTGGTCCGGTCGTTGTACCAGGTCAGTTCCAGTTCATAATCCGATACCCCGTCCCACAGATAGACGATGATGAAGTTGCCCTCATTGACGATCCGCCGTTTTTCCTTGAAGCCCAGGGCCTTGTCGTAGAACTCCATTGATTTTTCCAGATCTAAAACGGTGATGTTGTTGTGGAGAAATTTACCCTTGATCATGTTTACCTCCCAATGTTCCTGATTTTATGCGCCTGCCCGGTCCGGCTTGCCCGATCCGGCCATCTTGGCAATGCTTGTTTCCATTATACTATAAACCGGTTGCCTTCTCCAATGCTTCGGTCAGGACATAGAGCTCCTCCACCAGGGATCCGATGTAGTTCACCGCAGCCTTTAAGGGTTGGTCGGTGGTGATATCCACCCCGGCCTGCCGGGCAAACTCCACCGGGTCTAAAATCCCGCCCATGGATAGGACATGCCTCCAGTCGTCCACGGCCGCCTGTCCCTCCTGGCGGATCCTCTCCATGACCCCCGTGGCAATGGTCAGTCCCGCCGAATAGGTGTAGGGATAGAGTCCCATGTAGTAATGGGGCTGCCTCATCCAGGTCAGCTCCGCCCCGGGATCGAGGACGACCTCCTCCCCCCAGAACTTCTCCAGGGTGTCTTTGAACAGCTCGCTGAAGTCCTCGGTGCGCAGGGCCCCGCCCTGGTCGGCGATCCGGTAGACTTCCCTCTGGAAATAGCCTTCCAGGAAGTGGGTGACAAAATTATGGAAGTAGGTCCGGGCGATGAGGGAAGCAGTGACCCAGCGCTTGAACCTAAGATCGCTGCTGTTTGACATCAAATAGTCCGCCATCAGCATTTCATTCATGGTGGATGGGGCTTCCACGGCATACATGGAGAGATTGTCATTGATGTAGTTCTGCCTCTGCCTGGTCAGGATGGTCTGCCCGGCATGGCCCAATTCATGACCCAGGACAAAGACTTCCCGCATCCTGTTCGTCCAGCTGATGAGGATATAGGGATGGACCCCCGCCGGGCTGGCGCAGAAGGCCCCGGTGGATTTGCCCTGATTCTGGACAAAATCGATCCAGCGTTCCGCCATAGCCGTGTTTACCATCCCTTCGTAGTCCCCGCCCAGGATCCGAAGGGCGTTGCGGACATATTCCCGGCTCTCTGCCACACTGACCTCCGGTTCAAAGCCGGGGTCCAGATCCAGCTTCAGGTCGGCGTAGTGCAGCTCTGCCAGGCCGTGGACCCGTTTGATCAGGGCGGCATAGCGCCGCATATGGGGTGATAATTCCTCCATGATGACATCCAGCTGCCGGTCGTAAAGGGTCCGGTCGATCTTATGGGGCATCAGTAAATAGTCGAAGACGGAATCATAGCGGCGGATCACGGACTCGATCTTCTCGTTGCGGATCTGAGCGGCATAGGCTGTGCCGATGGTGTACTTATAGTCCGCCAACTTTTCCGAGAAGGCCTTAAAGGCAGCCCGCCGGACCACAGGATCCGGGTCGTACTCATATTCTCCCTCGAAATTGACGAAGCTTAAGGGGTACTCCTTGTCCCCGGCGGTAAAGGGCGGGAACACCAGATCCGCCAGCTTGGCCGTTTCATAGATCTCAAAGGGGACGGCAAAGGTCTCCTTCAATGTGGCCATGACCTTCTCCGTCTCATGGGACAGAGTATGGGGCTTATAGCGGAGGAGGTCCTTTAAAAATGGGGCGTAACCTGCCGCCTGGTCCACCGCCGCCTGGATCACCCCGGTATCCTGAGAGAGGATCTCATTTTGGAGGAAAGCCAGGGCGCCGTGAATGGGCGCCAGGTGGGACTGCAGGTTCAGGTAATTTTTCAGGTAAACCGGGTCTGTCCGGTCCACCGCCACATAGAGCTCGCCGTAGTGGCTGAGCCGATCGATCCGGATGAGGATCCCCTCATAGTCCTTCAAGGCAGCGACGATGGTCTCCGCCCCGTCCAGCCTGCCCTCAAAGCGGTCGGTAAATTCCGCCACAGCAGTCTCCAGTTCGCCAATGGCTTTAAAATAAGCCGCATCATTCTCATAGATATGGGTCAAATCCCAGGTCAGCTCCCCTTGGACCTGTCCCCTGGAGAGGATCTTCGTGTTTGCCTGATTTTCCAATTGTCTCAACCTGCCTTTCAAGGGACCAGCCATCCAGGAAGATCCGCCATCTCTGCCGACTCCTGGGTTTTTCCCTGGTTTTGTCCCCGTTGCTTTAAGCTTACCACCTTATGCCTAATGTAGGATAGCTGCATACTTTATACGATCGGTTCGTGCCACTTTTAAATCAAAACTTTTTACGAATTGGTTCCTTCAACCATAAACTTTTATTCTTGAGCTTTCCCAGCTGACTTTTCCCACCAAACCATTCCTAACAAAAGCATTTATCCCTGAACTTTCACGCTGACCCTTCACTACTGATTCTTCCTGGCTGACCATTTCACACGTAAAGCTACCGATCCCTTCGGCCGGTCTCCCTCTGGGGATCCCTGACCCCTGATCAAAGCATCCGGATCGTCTCCTCCCGGGATACGGAGTAAAGGTAGGCTTCCTTGACCCGCTTGCCGGTGATGGCCTCCAGGGCTTCCTTATACAGGCCGATCTGGGTTTCGTAGCGCTCTTTCAGGTAGTCCACGCTGTTTTGGGGGATGGCGTCGGTTTTGTAGTCCAGGAGGACGATCTCCCCGTTTTCGATGAAGAAGGCGTCGATGATGCCGATCATGGTGATCTTATCATTGGTCACCGCCGCCGGGTCTAAAATCGCGGGGTCCACCGCCCGGTAAAACACTTCTTCCCGATAGAGATCGCCCCGGAGGTCCGCCTCCCGAAAGCGCCGGCCCAGGTCGGATCGTAAAAAGCCGAGGACTTTTTTCCGGTTCACCGTGTCGGCTTCTTCCTGAAGAAGGATCTCCCGCATGACCAGGCAGTTGATCGCCTCGTCGGCCGCCGTTTCTGTGGATACACCGGGACTGATGTGCAGCATGACCGTATGGAAGGCGGTGCCCCGTTCAGCACCTGTCAGTTCCTTGGTCGCCTTTAAAAACTCCGGTTTGGGCAAGGGTTCCTCGGTTTCCCGGTACTGTTCATCCAGGATGTGGACGGCGGCTTTGGCTTCCAGGTTTTCTTCAATCGCCTGCTTTTTGATCACCGAAACGCTGATCTTCCCCGGCAGCTCCACGGACTTCCAGTGGGGATACTGATAATTCAGGATCCGGAGCACTCTTTCATCCTTCAATTCCTCACCTCCCCAGAAGTCTTCCCGCTTGGCTTCTGCCAGTTCAGCGGCGTTTTCCATGACATCTTCCCTGGAGTGGACCTCCAGGGTGAATTTGGAACTGGCAAGGGTCAGACCGGCTTCCCCGTTTGAAGCTTCCCGCTGGGCTTTCAGCTCCGGGTCATTGAGGATGACGGGCATCATCCAATCCAGGTAGGAGGAATTCTTCAGCACATTATAGGGCCGCAGCCTGCCGTCGGGGGTGTCGCCGATGGCTGCCCACTTCTCCAGGGTATCCGGCAGCTTTTTGTGGCTGCCGGTGATGATCAGCCGTTCCCTGGCTCTGGTCATGGCCACATAGAGGATCCGCATTTCCTCCGACAGGCTTTCCCGGTTCAGGGCGCTCTTGATGACCAGCCGGGGCAGGGTGTCCTGCCGGGTGCTGCGCTCGATGTTAATGTTCTTGACCCCCACCCCCAGTTTCTCGTGGATGGCGATGGCCTTGATCTGATCCATCCGGTTGAACATTTTGCCCGCATTGGCGATGAATACCACCGGAAATTCCAGGCCCTTGCTCTTATGGATGCTCATGATCCGGACCACATCCTCGTTTTCGCCGAAGATTTTGGCGTCGCCGAAATCCACGTTTTTCTCCTGCATGGCATCAATGAAGCGGATGAAGTTGAACAAGCCCTTGAAGGCGGTTTTTTCGTAGCTGCCGGCCCGCTGGAAGAGGATCTTCAAATTGGCCTGGCGCTGGATGCCGTTGGGCATGGCCCCGGCATATTCATAATAGGCGGTGTCGGAGTAGAGCTTCCAGATGAATTCATCCAGGTCCAGGTGGATGGCTTCCCCCCGCCACTGGTCCAGGGCGGTCAAAAACGCCGCGCATTTTCTGCCCAGGGGGGAGTTTTCCCCGGCGCAGTCCCGGATGCAGTCGATCATGAGGCGCTTTTTATCCCTGACCCGCAAATCGATGAGTTCATCCTCCCGGAAGGAAAACAGGGGGCTTCTTAAAACCGCCAGGACGGGGATATCCTGCCGGGGATTGTCGATGGTCCGGAGGAGGGCCAGGATCGTCCGGATCTCAATGGATTGGAAATAGCCGGCGGCGGATTCCGAATAAACCGGGATGCTTAAGGATGTGAGGGCATCCGTAAAATAAGCGGCGGTATTTTTCACCGAGCGCAGGAGGATGACGATGTCCCGGTACTTAAGGGGCCGGCCGACCCCCCGGTCATTGATGAAAACTTCCCCGGAATTGACCATCTCCCGGATCTTCCCGGCCACAAGGCCGGCTTCCAGCTCGATGCCCTTCAAATCCTCGCCCCCTTCCTCCTCCCCGGCCCCCGTCATTGGCTGATCCGGATCGATGAGGGAGATTTCCACCGGGATGGCTGTGTCATAGTTGTAGTCGGCTTGGGCAATCAGGGCTTCCTCATCCGTATAGGCCAGTTCCCCGGCCCGCTCACTCATCAGATGGGAAAACAGGAAATTCACCCCGTGGAGGATCTCCGCCCTGGACCGGAAGTTGCTGTAGAGCAGGATCTTCCGGCCGTCCCCCTTGGCTTCCGCCGGCAGGGCAAACCGCTTGTATTTGTCCAGAAACAGCTCCGGCTTGGCCCGGCGGAACCGGTAGATGCTCTGTTTGACATCCCCCACCATGAAGATGTTGCCGCCACCTTTGGATACGGCCTTGATGATGGTTTCCTGCACATCATTGGAATCCTGGTACTCATCCACGAGAATTTCCGTGAACCGGCCGGCATAATTGCTTGCCGCTTCCGTGGGGGTCACTTTCATTTCTCCCTCTGCATCAAAGCTGATCCGGCAGAGGATCTGCAGGGCAAAGTGCTCCAAGTCGTTGTAGTCGATGCGGTTCTTTTCCCGCTTCATGGCTGAATAGGTTGCAAAAAACTCCCCTACGATCCGCCCCAAAGCCTGGAGGACGGGGTGCATTCCCTGGATCAGGCCGGTATTGTAATCTTCGTCCTCCAGAAACCAGGTTTTCTTCAGGTCGTCCAGGATCTTCTTCGTGCCCTCCCGGAGCTTCTTGATGCTTTCCTTGGTTTCCGCCGGCACGGTTTTGACGATGGGCAGCCGTTCAAAGACCAGGCCATGGACCGCCTGCCGTTGCCGGTCAAAGGGGACCGCCGGTCCGATCTCTGTCCGGAGCTGCTTAAGGGACGCATATTCCGCCTGGAAAAACGGCAGGTATTTCGTGGCGGCTGCCTCCGGATCACCGGTGATCATCTGGAGGAGCCGCTCTGACAGGTCCAGGGCTTCCTCGGCGGCTTCTTCCACCTCTGCCTTCAACTGCTTCATCCACTGCGTATCATCCAGGGACTTGCCGCCCAAGTCGTAGGTCCCGGTGGCCTGTTTAATCCACTGCAGGGGAGAGGGCCCGGCAATGGAGAAGCGGTAAAGGGTCTTGATGAGCTCTTCCAGTTCCCCGTCGTCCCGCATTCCCCCCAGGGTATCGGATAATTTGAGAAAGTCAGGCTCCCCCCTGGTGTAGCTGTCCTCCAGGACCCTGGCGACAGCCTCCCCCATGACCATCTGGATCTCGCTTTCCTCCATCTGGTGGTAATCGGGATCCAGCTCCACGGCGTGGAAATTCTCGCTGATGACTTTTTTGCAGAAGGAGTGCATGGTCATGATATTGGCCCGGTTCAACAGGGCCATCTGTCTGAGGAGGTTTCCGTCCGAGGGGGCCTCGTTCAGCCGTTCGGTGATCCGGGCGGCGATCCGCTCCCGCATTTCCGTGGCCGCCGCCTTGGTGAATGTCACCACCAGGAGGGAGTCGATGTCGCAGCCGTTTCCCCCGCAGATGAGTTCCACGATGCGCTCCACCAGGACCGCCGTCTTGCCCGAGCCGGCCCCGGCTGCCACCAGAAGGCTTTCATCCCTAAGCTCAATGGCTTGTTTTTGTTCACTGGTCCAAACCATGTTTGATCCCTCCTTTCTCAGGGTCTGCGATCAAGGCCCAGGCTTCCCCGCCCTTGATGTTCCGGATATTTTTATAGTCGAAGCCCTTCAGGGACGTGTCAAACTGGCAGATGGACCGGTAAGGGCACCATTTGCAGGCCGTCTGATCCTTGTCTTTCACCGGGGTGATGGAGATGTCGCCCTGGAGGAGGCGCAGGCACGTATCCTTCACCGCCCGGCTGACATAGTCACGGAGGATGTCGAACTGCTCCGGGGTCACCGCCATATCCTGATTTTCCGTGAGGCTGACCTCCCCCTTGCTGACCTTGGCAGGGATTACCAGGCTGACCCCTGCCATGTCCTTATCCATGCCCCGGATGATTTTGGCGTCCATCAGGATCAAACCCTTGAGCTTGAGTTCCTTCATGATCTCGTCCTGGAGCTCACCGTCGGTCATGGCCGAGGTAGCCTCGATCAATGGCTTGTCGAGTTTTAAGTAGAGAACGGCGCCGGGCAGGGTCTTCCCCTTTAAGATCCGCTCCGAATTGGCCAATAGGACATTCAGGTAGACCAGAAGCTGGAGCTGCAGGCCATAGTAGATGTCCTTTAAGGTCAATGTCTTGCCGAAGGACTTGTAGTCGATGATGCGGATGTAGTTGGTATCCGTGTCCCGGAAAACATCGATCCGGTCGATCCGGCCAGACAGGTTGACCTTCCGGTCCCCGTCCAGCTCCAGCACGTAGGGTTTGAGCTCGGCCGACTTCCCGAACTCCACTTCGGAGAACAGGGGCTGGAAATCCCCGCGGACGATCTGGCTTTTGATGACCTCCACAGAGGCGGCGATGATCCGTTTGACCTTGGTCCCCAGATATTGGTTCCGCTGGGAGCTGGCGATGACGGAATTGTCTTTTTCGTTCACCGCTTCCTCCATGAGTTCATTGATGGATCGTTCCGTATAAGCTGGGCTGACATCCTTCCAATCCAATTTATCTGCGCTGATTTTCCGGGTAAACCGGTCCAGCACATCATGCATCAGGATGCCGATGTCCGGCGTGTCGATGATGAACTCAGGTCTCCGTTCAGCCTTCAGGCCGTATTTGACAAAGTAGGCGAAGGGGCAGGCGTTGTAGCGTTCCAGTCGGGAAACGGTCAGGTTCAATGTCTTGCCGTAGAGCTTGTCGATGCTCTCGGCTTTCAATTCGGCCGGGTAGTTGGTGAAGCGGATCCCCTCCTCCGCGGCCAGGAGCTTGTCCTTGAATTCTGAAGCCTTGAAGTAGCTGTATATCTCCTTCCAGACGGGGTCGACGCTTTTTTGGTCGTGGAAGCGCCGGATCTCCCCCAGCAGTTCCCGAAATGCCTCCCGTTTCCCCGAAATCTCCCCGGGAAGAGATCTTGCTGCCTGATCCCCGGGATACTCCTCCAGGAGTTTGGGGAAGAGCTTTTTCAGCCTGCCCGGGACAGTGGAGGGCCGCAGGGACTTGCCTTCGTGGTCGGCAATGGGGTAGGTCAGCGTCAGGAAGGTATCGGCGATGGTCAGGGCGTTATAGACGTAGAACTGCTCATAGAAGGCCCTCGTCACGGCGTCCTGGGATACCTTCAGCCCCCCCTGGCGCAGGGTTTGCCGGTCATGGTCCGTCAATATCCCCGTAGACTCGGGGATCCTGGGCAGGATCCCGTCGTTGACGCCGATGATATAGATTCCCTTCACCGTGGAGGAGCGGACCCGGGAAATATCCCCGGCGATGACCTGGTCCAGCGTGGCCGGAATCACTGATATTTTCGAGGTGGACAAGCCCACCAGGAGGGTGTTGCCAAATTCCTCCACGGTCATGGACTCGGTCCCCATGGCGTCGGCCATCTGGTCTAAGACGGTGATCAGGGCATTGGTCACCCCGGAATATTCCAGGTATTTTTCATGGTCCCCGGCCTGGAAATCCCCGGTCCATTGGACAAAGGTCCCCAAGGCTCCGGAGGCTGCCAAAAAATCATAAAAGACGGCGGTTTTGTCCCGGACATTGTCCTTGGCCTCCAGCTCCCCGTAGACCTTCATGAGGGGCTGATAGACCTCATCCTTGATCTCGTTGATCAGGTTTAAGAGCCGTTGGTTCTCCAATTCATCGGCCGCCTCCCGGACTTTGTAGCGCCACATCTCCTCCTTCCATTTCCAGGACTGGATGCCATGGGCCAGACAGTAGTTTTCCAGAAGGTCGATGCTCTCCCTGTCCATGGGCAGGAGATAGGTTTTCAGGTATTTGAACACGGCGTCAAAGGTAAAATTCTGCTGTTTGATCTCAAAAAACGCCGCAACGAAGGCCGCCAGGGGATTGGTGTCAATCTCCTTGCGGGCGTCAATGAACACCGGGATGCCGTATTCGTCGGCCACGGACTTCAAGATGGCCCGATAATCCTCCATGTTCCGAAGCAGGATGGCCACCTCCCCAAAGCGCAGGCCGTCTTCCCTAACCCGCTTTAAGATATCCTTGGCCACATACTCCACCTCTTCATAGAGGTCCTGGCAGCGGCGGATCCTAAGGAACTGGGGGACTGCCGGCCACTCCTGGCTGGGATAGGCATAAAATTCTTTTTCAATATGGCCCAATTCCGGATTGGTTTGGAAACGGCCGGGGTGTTTCGTAAAGACCGGGGCTTCGATTGCAACGCTCAGCTCCCTGGCCAGTTCCATCAAGTCATCGTCCGTATCCCTGGTCATGGAAAAGACGCCATTATGGCTGGCCCCGATGCCCTCGTCAAAGGTCAGGGTGATATAGGTGTCGCCCTTTTTCAGCATTTTGCCGATCATCTCCAGCTGCATGGGGGTAAAATCGGAAAATTCATCGATGTAGAATTCCGCCCCCTGGAGAAAGTCCGCCTCGGCGGCCTTCTCCGCCGCGATCTTCAGCTGGTCCTCGGCATCGATGAAATTATTATGGAGATCCGCCTCATAGCTGGCGTAAATGAGATAGAGATCCTCCAGCTTGTCCCGGAGCTCCGAAGCCTCCATCCCTTGGGCGGCCGCTTTGACATCCTCCGGGGTAATGGCATAGTCCTTAAACTCCTTAATGGTTTGTGAGAGGAGGTCGGAGAAGCCGGCATAGGCGGCGCTCTTCCCGTAGATCTGAAGCTCCCCCTGCTTTTGTCCGGCGATCCGGGCGATCATCATGGACCGCCCCACCGGACTCAATACCCTGCGCTTGATGCCCCCCACCCGCTCCAAAATCCTCTGGGAAAACATCCGAAAGCCGGAAACGGAAACGGCGAAAACCACCGTCTCCCCGAAGGTCTCCAGGATCTTCCGCTCCATCATGTAGGAAAACTGATCCGGCACAATGACATAGCGCTTTTTCCGGATGTCGGGATCCTTTTCCAGGCTCTCCCGTAACTTGTCAAACAGGTAAGTGGTTTTTCCCGAACCGCTCCTGCCGTATATCATTTGCAGACTCATCCCTGACTCCTTTGGCTTTCGGTGATATTTTTTATGACCGCCCCATGGCTTACCTTTGGCTTCTGGGCCTTTTACCAGTAGGCCTTCCCATAATGGTCAGCGGCTTCTTTTGCATCATGGTTTGATTATAGCATTTTATCCCCCCACAATCAGACAGCAGCCCCAGGAGGGGCTGCTGTCTGGCAAAGGTTAATATACACGGTGAAGGACCAATTGGGATCAGTATTCCGTTTCGTGGAGCTTGGCCGGGTTGGCTTCCACCTTTAAGAAGAAGACCAGTCCCAGGATGAACAGGATGATCAGGGAGAGGATGCCAAACCGGGTGTCTCCGGTGGCCTGGGATACCACGCCCACCATGACCGGTCCCAGGATGGAGGAGATTTTGCCGAAGATATTGAAGACGCCGAAATACTCCGCCGACTTCTCCTTGGGGATGAGCTTGCCGAAGAAGGACCGGGACAGGGCCTGGATGCCGCCCTGGGCAGTGGCCACTAAAAAGGCCAGGATCCAGAAGTCGAAGATGGTATCCAAGGTCAGGGCAAACACGGTGATGCCCACATAGGTGATGATGCCCACCATGATCATGGCCCGGGCGCCCACCCGTTTGGCCAGATAGCCGTAGAGGATGGCGAAGGGGAAGGCGATCAATTGGATGAACAGGAGGATGATCAAAAGCTTTTGAGAATCCAGCCCCATGTCCATGCCGATGGGGGTGGCCATGGAGATGATGGTGTGGACGCCGTCGATATAGAAAAAGTAGGCCAGGAAGAAGTAGAGGAGGTTTTTGTAGCCGACGATCTCTTTAAAGGTGTGGAACAGCTTTTTGAAGACGTTGGAGACATTCTGCGGCCTGCCTTCCAGGTAGTATGTCTGGTGGACGTTTTTAAAGAAGGGGACGGAGAAGGCCAGCCACCAGACGGCGGTGATGATGAAGGCGACCCGGGTGGCCGTGGCGGTGGAGATCCCTAAAAACTTCGGGCCCAGGAGGATAAAGGCCATGCACAGGCCAAAGCCGACGGTCCCGCCCAGGTAGCCAAAGCCGAAGCCCTGGGAGGAGATCATGTCCATCTTCTCGTCCGTGGTGACGTCGGTCAAAAAGGCATCGTAGAAGATGGAGGCGCCGGTGGAGCCGATCACCGAGAAGACGTAGATGAGAAGGCAGAACAGCCAGCTGCCCTCCCCCACCAGGGCCAGGGAGGCGGTGGAGATGATGGCCAGGATGACGAAGGTGTTGAAAAAGCGTTTTTTATAGCCTTTATAGTCGGCCAAACTGCCTAAAATGGGCGCTAACACCGCAATGATCAGGGTGGCAATGGAGTTGGCATAGCCCCAATAGGCCGTGGACTGTGCCCCGTCCATGCCCTTGGCGGCTACGGATTTAAAAAATACGGGGAGGAGCGCCGTGGTGATGGCGATGGAATAGGCTGAATTGCCAAAATCCTGAAGGATCCAGCTTCTCTCTTCTCTGGTCATACTTGGTATCTCCCTTTCAGACACGAACCTGTCTATTTCTATAATAAACGTTTCCATTGAGAATACCAAACATTTCTTTAAGGCAATGACATCCCCCGCCCAATTAAATATAATGTAAGTAATACGATTTCATTACTTACCCGACAACCATACCTTAAGGGAGGAGCCCATGGACTATCTCATCAAAGGCGATCTGGTCTTCACAACCACCTATGATACCATCACTGCCCTGGAGGACCATGTTCTCCATATCCGGGAGGGCAGGATTTTTAAGCTTTACCGGGAGATCCCGGCGGAATATTCAAATCTCCCCCTGGAGGACCATACGGGACGATTGATCATCCCCGGCTTCACCGACCTCCACCTCCACGCCGTTCAATATGTCAACCGGGGGCTGGGCCTGGACAAGGAGCTTTTAGACTGGCTGAATGTCTATACCTTTCCCGAGGAAGCCAATTTTAAGGATTTGGAATATGCCGATGGGGTGTTCAAAAGCCTGATCAAGGCCTTATGGAGCTGCGGCACCCTCCACAGCGCCGTTTACTCCAGCCTCCACCGGGAGGCCACCGGCCATTTGCTGGAGCTGTTCACCCAGTCGGGGTTAAATGCCTATGTGGGCAAGGTCAACATGGACCGGAATTCGGGTCCCGCCTTGACGGAAACTTGGGAAGCGTCCCTGGAGGCTACGAGGGAGTTAATCGATAAATACGGTGGGCGGTCTGACCTGGTCAAGGCCATCATCACCCCCCGGTTCGCCCCTTCCTGCACCCCGGAGCTGTTGACGGGATTGGGCGATCTGGCCAGGGAATACGGCCTGCCCGTCCAATCCCACTTAAATGAGACCCCGGCGGAGATCAAATGGGTGGGGAGGCTGTTCCCGGATTCCGCCAATTATTTGGATGCCTACCGGTCCCATGGCCTGGTCATCCCGCACCGGACCATCATGGCCCACTGCGTTTACAACCAGCCGGAGGAGGTCGCCGCCTTCGCTGCCGAATCGATCTTCCTGGCCCATTGTCCCACCTCCAACCTGAATCTGGCCAGCGGCATCATGGAAGCGGCCAAGCTCCTGCGCACCGGATCGATCAAGCTGGGTCTTGGTTCCGACATCGCAGCCGGGGATAGCCTGTTCATTCCCGCCGTCATGCGCTCAGCCATCCAGTCGTCGAAACTGCTGAAGTTTTTGGGTAAAGCTACCGCCCCCCTGACCCTGGCTGAAGCCTTTTACCTGGGGACAAAAGGCGGCGGCGAATTCTTCGGCCCAACCGGTTCCTTTGAGGAGGGCTATTGGGCGGATCTCCTGGTGCTGGAGGACTCCGCCAACACGGCCTTCCGACCGCTATCCCCCATTGAGCGGCTGGAAAAGATCATTTATACCGGGGATGACCGGAATATCCTGATCAGAAAAATCCGGGGGGCCACAGTGCCCTGCCCGTTTGAATAAGGAGGCTTATGGATACGAACTCTGAAAACCTGGATCTGATGACTGAGTTTAAGCGGATGGACATTGCCCTGGGCAATCAATTGGCGGATGTGGTTTTTAAAAATGCCACCTACTTCAACCCCTTCACCAGGGAGTTTTCCAAAGGGGACATCGCCGTATCCGACGGGATCATCGCCGGGATCGGCAATTACAGCGGAGTGATCGAGCATGATATGACCGGTCTTTACCTGACGGCGGGCCTCATCGACTCCCACATCCATTTTGAGTCCTCCATGGTAACCCCGGACGAATATGCCCGGGCGGTGGTCCCCCGGGGGGTCCTCACGGTCATT
This sequence comes from uncultured Clostridiaceae bacterium, assembly GCA_964582675.1. GTDB lineage: Bacteria > Bacillota > Clostridia > Clostridiales > Clostridiaceae > JG1575. The sequence continues at coordinate 7,606 of CAZOTM010000013.1, read as the reverse complement.
GCCGACCCCCATGAGGTGGCCAATGTGGACGGGATCGCCGGGGTGGAGTTCCTCCTCCGCTATTCTAAGACCAGCCCCTTGAACATCAAGATCATGATGCCCTCCTGTGTCCCCGCCTCCCCCTACGAAAATAGCGGCGCCGCCTTAACCTGGCCGGAACTCAAAAAATTACTGGCCCATGACAATGTCATCGGCCTGGGGGAAATGATGGACTTCCCGGGGGTGGTGGCCAAGGATCCTGTCCCCCATGCCAAGCTTAAGGCCGCCAAAGGAATGATCATTGACGGCCATGCCCCTTTCTTATCCGGCAAAGGCTTAAATGCTTACATCGCCGCCGGGGTCCAGACCGACCATGAGTGCTCCACCCTTATGGAAATGGGCGAAAAGCTGGCCCTGGGGATGAATATCCTGATCCGGGAAGGCACCGGAGCCAAGAACGCTGATCTCCTCCTTCAGGGGGTCAACGAGAAGAACCTCCACCGGGTCATGTTCTGCACCGATGACCACCACCCCTCCGACTTATTAGCCCAGGGGACCGTCGACCATGTGGTCAACCTGGCCTTAAAGCATGGCTTCTCCATGGCCGATGCCCTCCTCATGGCAACCTTCAATCCAGCCCGGACCTACCAGTTGGATGGAGTGGGCGCCATCGCCCCCGGCTATCGGGCGGATCTGGCAGCCTTTGACAGCCTGGAGCATTTTACTGCCAGGGCCGTCTACATCGGCGGAGCCCTGGTGGCCGAAGGCCTCAAACCCCTTTGGGAAACCAAACCGGAAACGGTGGAACAGCCCAACTCCGTCAAGCTGTTCGACTGGACCGAAGCCGATCTTAAAATGCCCCTCACCGGCCAGCCGTCCCACGTCCTGGGCTTGCGGGACAACGATCTGACCACTGACCTTTTAATCCAGCAGTTCACCGGAGAGGAGTTCAGCCCTGACGAAAATTACGCCAAGCTCGTATTGATGGAACGCCACCACGCCCTCCCCCTCATGGGCAAGGCCATCCTAAAGGGCTATGGCATCCAAAACGGGGCGGTGGCCTCCACCGTGGCCCATGACGCCCACAACCTGATCATCGCCGGGGACAACGACAGGGACATCCTCCTGGCCATGGCGGAAATCAAGCGGATCAAGGGCGGGATCGTCCTGGTCGCCCAGGGGGAAGTGATCGGCTGCCTGCCCCTGCCCATCCTTGGCTTAATGACCGGCGCAGGTCTCGATGGAGTCAGCCGGGAGCTGGCCCACCTGGAAGAATTGGCCCATGATGTCCTAAAAATCAACCCCCGGATCAATCCCTTCCTGTCTTTATCCTTCCTGGCCCTCCCGGTGATCCCCGACGTCAAAATCACCTGCCGGGGACTTTACTCCCTCACCAGGGACCAACTCCTCCCCATGAATGTGGAGTGACCAGTCTGAAACTGAGGCGAACGCCTAAGGTTTGACCAAAGCTCCCTGGTCACCGGATCAGTCTGAGCGGCCATGCCGCCTGGCTTAGTAAAGATGGCTGGGAATCAAAGATTAACAATCAACGATCAGTGATCAGCGATTAACGATCAACCTTCAATAATCAACGTCCATTAAACAACCTTAAACAACATCAAACAACATCAAACAACCAGGGACAGCGCCTTCTGAGGAAGGGAACGTCCCTGGTTGTTTATATTCCACAGGAATGAACCGGTGGAGAAGTCTGGCATTCTGTCATGTACATTTTAACCTAATTTAAGGCGCTGAAGGCTTCCCAGGAATAAGGGGTCACGCTGACTAAGCTGCCCTGGACAAATACCCGCTTGCCGCTGCTTCCGCTGTAGTAGCAGGTCATCAGGGACAATACGGGGCTGCCGGCGTCCTCGGCGACTTCGTCATCGATCAGCTGGTATTCCGTCTCTGGCACCACAATGTTGTCATAGACCCGGTAGGCATAAATATTGGATTTGTCCGTCAGGTACATCATGGCGCCTTCCCCGATGTCGATGACCCGGTTGAAGAGCACCCCGTCATAGGCGCTGAAATGGCCGGCCAGGGGATAATTGCCTTCCCCCATGACCTGATCCGGCCGCATGGTACCGGTTCCCAGGAGGAGATTATCGTTTAGGATCCCCCGCAGGACTGCGATCTCCAGGTCGATGGAGGGGACCCGAAGGATTCCGATGATGTAGTCCTCGGTATAGGTATCGCCCCGGGGCGCCGGGGGATCGTTTGAAGGTTCGGCCGCAGTGTCGGACGCTCCCGTCCCTGTCGCTGGCACCGGGGTACTGGACATAGCCTGGCTCCCTGCTGCGGTCTGGCGATTGGCTTGGGCCTGTCTCATCCGCATCTGGAGCTGTTCAAAGGTCTGGTCGACGGATAAGGCCTGCACCTGGTCCCAGTCCCACATTGCCGCCTCGTCGTCGGCTGCTGTATTTTTATTGTTGTTTTCTATCTGTTCGGCGGTGATTTCCTGTATGGCATTCCTGGCCAGTCGTTCCGACTGCCTTTTGACGTATAGATTACTGATCTGATTGGAAAAAATCAAGAGGAGCGCCACCAGGATGACCATTGCCGCAATTATTTTTTTCAGCATTGCTGTATCCTCCTGTGAGTAAATTTTACCACAAAGCTGGGATGAAACAGCGCTTCCTTGACATCATTCAACATTATTAATAATTTTAACCCGCCATTCATATAACCTCAGCAATAACCTAAAGCAAATACCCCCAGAAAAATCCGAAATTTAAAACCCTGAATTATAAACTCGAACTGCTAACATATAAACTACTAACATATAAACCACTAAACTATAAACTTCAATAATAACAAATAAACCTGCCTTGCCCTGGTTTTTCACAGCCCAAAAACCATAGCAGGACAATCGTGCCACCGGCTGAGGAGGACAAAAAAACCGAAATCCTGAACCGGAGGCATGTCTTGGTTTACGCCATTGCCCAGGGTTCAGGATAAGTCTAGCCTTTTCGCCAGGTCCGGGGATAGAACAGCACCAGCACCGGGAAGATCTCCAGGCGGCCCATGATCATGCCCACTGCCAGGGTGAACTTGGCGGGGTAACTGAGGGCGGCATAGTTGCCGGCCGGCCCCACCATGTCCAGTCCGGGGCCGATGTTGTTGAAGGTGGCGGCCACGGCGCTGAAGGCGGTCAAGAAGGTCGGGGTGGAGATGCTGACTACCAGGATCAGAAAGATGAAGACGAGGAGGTAGGCTGTCAGGTAGAAGCTGGTTTGCTGCTGCTGGGAAGGAGTCAGAATCTTGCCTTCAAAGGACAGCTTCTTCCGGCCGTTGGGGCTGATGCTGCGGTAGATTTCCATAAAGGTGGACTTCAGGTAAATGATCACCCGGCCGGTTTTGATGCCGCCGGCGGTGGATCCTGCCATGGCTCCGCAAAACATCAGGAGGAGGAGGACCGTCCGGCTGAATACCGGCCAGGTATCAAAATTCGCTGTGGCATAGCCTGTGGTGGTGATGATGGAGCTGACGGTGAAAAACACATCACGGATCAGCCGGCTGACGGAATCATAATAGCCGCTCACGTCGATGCAGATGGCGATTACTGCGGCGGCGATGATGCCCAAATACCATTTCAATTCCTCACTGTGGAAGAAATCACTGGCTTTGTGAAACAGGAGAGCATAATAGAGGTTGAAATTGATCCCAAACATGATCATCCCGATCCCCAGCACATAGTCGATATAGGTGCTGTCGTAGTGTCCGATGGAGGTATTCTTTATGCCGAAGCCTCCCGTCCCGGCAGTGCCGAAGGCGTGGAGGAAGCTGTCGAAAACCGGCATTCCGCCCACCACTAACAAAATGATCAGGACAACGGTCATGACAAAGTAGATTTCATAGAGGATCCTGGCTGAGCTGGCCAGCTTGGCCCGGACCTTGCCGAAGACCGGTCCCGGCACCTCGGCTTTCATGATATAGACATCCTCGGAGGCAATGGCGGGCATGACGGCGATGGCCAGGACCAGGACGCCCATGCCGCCGATCCAGTGGGTAAAGCTCCGCCACCACAGGATGGAGTGGGAGAGGACCTCCACATCGGTCAAAATGCTGGAGCCGGTGGTGGTAAAGCCGCTGGCCGTTTCAAAGAAGGCATCGATGGGATGGAGGATGGAACCGCTCAAAAGGAACGGCAGTGAGCCAAAGAATGACAGGAGCAGCCAGGCCAGGGAGACGATGACAAAGCCTTCCTTGGCGTAGTAATCCGTTCGCTGCGGCCGCTTGTACCCCATGATCAGACCAATGCCGCCGGTTATGAGGATGGAAATGATGAAGGGTTTGATCCCTTCCCAGCCTTCCCTATAGATCAGGGCAACGAACAATGACGGGATCATCAGGATCGCTACGACGACGAGGATCCGGCCGACGATGTATTTGACCATTCCCCGGTTCATTTCGCCTCTCCCTTGTTTACCATAATTTCCTTAAGGTCCTGAAAGCCTTTTTTATTGGTTGCCACGATTACTTCATCCTCCGGCAGGAATTGGTCATGCCCCCCCGGGAAAATCAACTGGCCGTCTCTCAATATGCAGATGACCAGGACTTCATCCTTGATGGGCAGATCCTTCAAGGGGATATTGATCATCTCTGAAGAATGGCTGACCTTAAAGACCAAAACCTCCACCCGGCCATCGGCGATCCTTTGAAAGGCATCCAGATTTGACCCTTCCGAATTTTCCGTGGACCGGATGAACTGGACGATCTTATTGGCGATGATCTGGTGGGGGGTGATGATGGACTGGAGCCCCATGTGGTCGATGATCTTTAGAAGATCGCGTCGGTTCACCTTGGTGATAGTTTTTTTGACACCTTTTTTGGCGGCAAACATGGATAGGAAAATATTCTCCTCATCGATCCCCGTCAGGGCGATCAAGGCGTCATATTCCTCCACATGCTCCCGGAGCAGGAGCTTTTGCTTGGTCCCATCCCCCAGGATAATTTCCGCTTTGGGGAATTCAAAGGCCAGCTTGTCGGCCCGGTTTTCATCGACTTCCAGTACCTTGACCCGGACATGATTTCTTAACAGCCGGGGGATGACATAATTGGTGACCCTGCCCCCGCCCACGATCATGACGGAGTTGATCCTGGAGGGTCCCTTATGGATGAGATTGCAGAAATCATGGACGGCCTTTGATTCCCCGGTGATGGTGATGTAGTCCCCCACCTGGAGGGAAGTATTGCCGTCGGCGATCATTACCCGGTCATCCCGTATCACGACGCAGACCATGATCTGGCCGAACCGTCCGGCATAGTCCTTCAGCTGGACCCCCACCATGGGGGCTTCCGGGCCGACCTCCACCTCCACCATGTCGATTTTCCCATGGCCCAGGATTTCAACATTGAGGGCGGTGGGGTACATGAGCATCCTGGCCATGGAGCTGGCGGCTTCCCGTTCCGGATTGATCATCAGGGTGATCCCCATGCCTTCCTTCAGGAAGTCCCCCTGCCCGGAGTATTCAGGGTTTCTCACCCGGGCGATGGTGTATCTGGCGCCGATCTTTTTTGCCGTTATGGCGGCGATGATATTGGTTTCGTCGCTTTCCGTGACTGCGATGAACACATCGCACTTGTTAACACCGGCTTCCATTTGGACATCGTAGGTGGCGCCGTTCCCGAGAACGCCGCCGATGTCATAGTTATTCATCAGTTCATCCAACACTTCTTCATTCGATTCGATCATCATGACTTCATGATGTTCTTCGGCCAGGATCTGGCAGAGCGTTTCGCCAACTTTCCCGCCGCCAAGTATCACTATATCCATATTTATTAATTATCATCCCTTCTTACCATGTATCAGCCTAATAAAAATCCCATGGGCTGCCATGGTGAAACTTATCCTACTATAGCATTTTCCAAATGAACCTTCCACCTATTATCCGCCGGTTTTTTGCATTCTCCTTCTTCACTTTTTTCACTCGTGCTGCTTTGAAGTTCAACGGCAGGTATTAAAGAATTATAGCATTTCCAGTCAAAACTGATAACCAATCTGCCAAGTTGATGAAACTCAAGCAATGCTGAAATTGATGTAGACGGAATTGGATCTGAGGTTATTGCGGAGCTGATGCAGAGTTGAAGTTGATATCGAAGCTGAAGCAGAGCTGAAGCAGAGCTGAAGCAGAGCTGAAGCAGAGCTGAAGCAGAGCTGGAGCTGGAGATGCAGTTGGTGTTGGAGCTGGTTCGAAATCCAGGGACCTGATGGATCAGAGGCGGCAATAATACCCGGGGACCAGGATAGGGAAAGCGGCTGTGATCGCCACAGCCGCTTTTCCTTCTCTGGGCATAACCCATCAAGATATTTCTATTCCAGGGCTTTTAACAGCCCGGTCCGCTCATTGAATTCGTTGATCAGTTTGTCTACCTCGCCCACCTGTTTGGCTACCGCTTCAAAGGTGCCGGCCTGGTCATCCCACAGCCGGTTGATTTCCTCGTAGGTCTTGCCCTGCTGCTCCACCCAGGTGTAGTATTTCAGGTTGTGGACACGCTTGCGTTCCGTATAGCTCAGTTCCAGCAGGTTGTCGGTCTTCTCCCCCATGAGTCTGGAGCAGAAATCCACAGTGGCTTTGGTCAGGTCATACTCGCCCTCTTCCTCTCTCAGTTCTTCCAGCCGCGAACCATACATTTCGATGGAGTCCGTCAGGACAGTGGCCACCACATCCTTGCCATTGAGCCCATAGTACTTGGCGAATTTTATGGCCATGAGCATGTTGGCGATGCCGGAAATACCCATGAGGGCCAGACTGTCGATTACTTCCTGAGCTATACCCACGGTCTCCAGAAGATACTGTTTTCCGGCGGGCTCATTGAAGAGGCGCAGGATGGCCATGGCGTCATTGTCATCCACGGCGATGGCCATGTCGGTTTCCTTGACGTTGTGGATCCATGGGATGTGCTTGTCGCCGATGCCTTCAATGCGGTGTGAGCCGAAACCGTTGTCCAGGATGGTGGGGCACTGCAGGGCCTCGCCCACGGCGGTCTTGGAGTGGGGGAACACGCTCTTGAGATAGTCACCGGAGGCCAGGGTACCGGCGGATCCGGAGGTTAATGTCACCCCGGCAAAGTTCAGGCCTGCTCCCATGCTGTGGAACGCTTCTTCAATGGCCGGTCCGGTGACATTGTAGTGCCACATGTAGTTGCCAAATTCATCAAACTGGTTGAACACCATGATGTCCTCACGGGTGGCCTTCAGTTCATTGGCCTTGTCGAAAATCTCCTTGACGTTGCTCTCCGTACCTGGGGTGGCGATGATTTCCCCGGCAATGGTCTTGAGCCAGTCAAACCGTTCCTTGGACATGCCCTCGGGCAGGATAGCGATGGAATCAATGGCCATCAGCTTGGAGTTGAAGGCGCCACCGCGGCAGTAGTTGCCGGTGGATGGCCAAACGGCTTTTTCTGTGGTGGAATCGAACTGGCCGGTGACCAGTCTGGGGACGAGGCAGCCAAAGGATGCCCCCACTTTGTGGCAGCCCGTGGGGAAGTATTTGCCCACCATGCAGATGATTCTGGCATCCACTCCAGTCAGAGCTTTGGGCAGCTCAATATAGTTGGGCTTGCCGTATTTTCCGCCCTTGGCGATTGGTTCGTTTTTCCAGGAGATCCGGAACAGGTTCAG
>CAZOTM010000012.1:9799-22476 GCA_964582675.1 uncultured Clostridiaceae bacterium | reverse complement strand
ATCTCTAACCGCCCCCTCATGAGGGCAGTACCGTTCATCAAGAAGTAAAACCGGGCCTCAGCAGCTGCTGAAGTCCGGTTTTACCATTGGTTTTTAGTTTGCTTCCAGAATTTATTTCCAGAATTTGTTTCCAGAATTTATATCCAGAACTTATTTCCTGAAATTGCTTTTTTTATTGCTTCTTGAGTTTGCTTCCTAAAATTACTTTTAAATTGCTTTCACTGTGTACTGCCTGAGTTTGCTTTCCAAATTAGCTTATGCCGCCTGGCCGAAAAGCCTGGTGCAGATGCTACGCAGCTTCCTTTGGCAAACCGGATCGGTAGATGTTCCCCTGGCGGAGGGGGTATCCGGAAGCATTTTATTTTATTTCGGCGAGTTTTTCAGCGATGAATTCTTTCAACGGTTTGCCTTCGATCAATACTTTGGTTTCGTCCAGGATATCGGCTTTTACAGCAAAGAAGTTGATGAACAGTTTGTTCTTTATGATCTTGTAAGTTGGGAAATGGCCCGGGTAGAAAATTACCTCCACATCCTCATAAGGAAAGTCAGCGGCGCCGGCCTTGCCGAATTCATCCAAATTCAGCTGCTTGATCGGTTTGAGCATCATTTGTGTCATGTCTGGATCTTCCAGCATCCACATGTTGTAGTTCCAGAATCTGGATTCTTTTTGGATCGGACCGTTCAACCGTTCCCGGTTGGAGATGGCTGATAAGACCTTAACCACCGACTCCTTTTTGAAATCCTCGTCGTAGGCCCCTGCCATTTCCGGCTCATTGGCCAATTCATGAAGGAAACTATCCCTGATCTTTTCCTTGTCCTTGATGGAAGCCCAAATAAATAACATGGTCTCCAGGGCTTTTGCGTTCACGGTAATTGTATACATGTTTTCCCTCCCACTTTTTTATATATATTTTTTATAGATATCCGCCATCTACAGTGATAACCTGACCATTGATATACGAAGCGCTGCCGCTCAATAGAAATGATGCCAGGGATGCGATGTCCTCCGGCGTCCCCATCCGTTTGGATGCCAGATAGGAGGTGATTTCCGATTTCTCCTCCTGGGACAGGTTGTTGTTCATTGGGGTGTCGATGAGCCCCGGGGCGATGGAATTGACCCGGATGCCGCTGTCTGCCACTTCCTTGGCCAAAGATCTGGTAAACATATTGATCCCGGCTTTGGTCATGGAGTAAACCACCTCATTGGCCGCCCCATTTTCCGACCAGATGCTGGAAAGATTCAGAATGCTCCCCTGAGTCTTTAAAAGATAAGGCAGGGCATGCCTCGTCATATTGAAGACACCCTTGAGATTGATATTCATGATATTGTCATAATCCGTCTCGGCCATGTCCATCAGCAAACCATGGTAGCTGATCCCGGCATTGTTGACCAGGATATCCAGCCGGCCGCAGCGCTCTATGGTAAAATCGATCAGCCGTTTGGCTTCCTCAAACTTGCTGACATCCGCCCGGAAGATTTCCGAAAATCCGCCTGCGGCGGCGATTTCTCCCTTGACGTGGCAGGCTCTTGCCTCATTGGTCAAATAATTAAGGACTACGTAGTTCCCGTCTTTGGCCAATCTTCTGGCAATCGTACTGCCAATGCCTCCGGAGGCACCGGTGACTATGCAAACCTTATTCATCAATTCCGTCTCCCATTCATTCTACGATTATATTATACAACAAAAAGAACAGACCGCTTGGAATAATCAGGCAGTCTGTTGGCTTTTTTGTCGGTTTTATTGTTTGATTTGAGTTATTTTCCAACCGTTCTTGAAAAATCCTTAAAAAGGCTTTGGAAGTCTTTGAAAAAACTTATTTATTCAGTTTAGGCGCCTTCGGTTTTGTTACTCTTTAAAATATCGGCCATGGCGGAGATGGAGCCTAATGAGGAAACCAGATCGGTGGGCAGGATGAGCTTGTTGGCAGGTGATTTAGCCAGTTCTTTCAAGGCTTCCACCTGTTTTAAGGCGATGACCCGGGCATCCGTGCCGGATTCAATGATCGCCGTATTGACCTTCATGATGGCTTCCGCATCCGCCAGGGCGATCAATTCGATGGCTTTTGCCTTACCTTCGGCTTCCAGGAGCTGTGATTCCCTTAACCCTTCAGCCCGCCGGATGTTGGATTCCTTTTCTGCTTCCGCTCTTAGGATGTTACTCTGCTTTTCACCCTCGGCTCTGGCGATGGATGAATTCCGGTCGCCTTCGGCGATGAGGATGGCGGCCCGCTTTTCTCTTTCCGCCTTCATCTGTTTTTCCATGGCGTTCTGAATTTCTTCAGGTGGCACGATGTTTTTGATTTCAACGGACAGGATCTTAATCCCGTAGGCATCGGTGATGGCATCGACGATGTCCAACAGCTTGGAGTTGATTTTATCACGGCCGGCCAGGACTTCATCCAGACTCATGTCTCCGATGATGTTTCTCATGTTGGTGATGGTGGAATACATGATACCGGAAACGTAATTTTCAATGTTATAGACCGCATCCCTGGAATTCAGGACTTGGTAGAAAATGACGTTGTCCACGGAAATTTTAACATTATCCTTGGTGATAACATTTTGCGGCTGGATATCGAGGATCTGCTGCTTCATGGAAATTTTTCTGCGGACAAAATCCATAAACGGCAGAATGATATGGAGACCCGGCTGCAGCACTTTATAAAACTGCCCCAGTCTCTCCACGACGTAAACATAACCGGTATTTACGATTTTGACCGATGAAACCACGACAACAATTGCAAGAACTACCAGAATGATCAGTACCCATGGTATGTTTCCCATTAATCTCTCTCCTTTGATATGTAAAGTTTATTGCTCTTAATACCTAATATACGGAACTTCTCGCCAATTTCCAAGTCCGGTCCTTCGTTTTTCAAAGTCCAGTAGATCCCGTTGATTTTATACTGCGTTTCCTCACCGATGTTTTTATAGGCGGTGTGGGTGGTGCCGATGATTTTGTCCACCAGGATGGGGCTGGGATCGATGGATGTTTTGATATATTTGCGGCTGATAAACGAGCCGATGATAAAGGCCAGCGCACCGACGATGCAGGCTACCAGAATCTGAGTGGAACTGCCATATCCCAGACTTTCCATCAATAAAGCCGCTACGAAGCCCAGGGACATCCATGAATAGAGTATATTGCTGGTCGTCATATCCAGAATTACCACCAGGGCGATGAGAATTACCCAAAGTAATGTCATACTAATACTTCTCCTCCTTTCGTTCATTATGTGAGCTAACCCAATGGAGGGTCCTTCATATTAGTCCCATCATAGCTTTTTAAAATTAAAGTTGCATTAAGAAACCGGATAAACCGCCATGGTTTCATTATAATCGCTCTTTAAAGAGCCTCCCACCGCCGGCACAGAGAGTTTGTCAACGGGAAAAGCACCACCGCCACTGGAGCTATGGTGCAGATCAAGTCTTTTTGGTTCATGGGGGTTTATTCTCCTCCGGTGAAAACAGGCCTTGAAGCAGTACTGGTTGAATCCCCTGGATAAGAGCTGTTATGGATTACTTTGCCAAAGACTCAAGGATTGATCCAGGGACTCAAGGATTGCTCTAAGGGACTGCTCCTTCGGCTGTAGTCCAGGGTCGGAGCCGATCAAATCCTGCCGATGTCGTTGCGGTATACGATCGCCGGCGGGATATGGGCTTTAAAATAAGCCGCGATGGCAGCGCGGACTGCTTCGGGATCCCCTCCCATGGCGGTGATCCCAAAGATCCGCCCCCCGGATGATTTAAGCTCCCCGCCGTCGTCTTTGATCCCGGCGAAAAACACCTTGATCCCCGCTTCGGGGGGGAACGTCAAAGGGATCCCGGTTTGGTAGGGGCCGGGATAGCCTGGCGCTGCCCCGATGACACACAGGGCGGTTTGCTCGTTAAAGCGGAGGGGCTCGTTTGGCAGTCTGCCATGTGCCGCCGCCTGCAACAGTTCCGCCAAATCCGTTTCCAGGCGCATTAAAACCACCTGGGTCTCCGGATCGCCAAAGCGCATGTTGTATTCCAAGAGCCTGACACCGCTCTGGGTGATCATCAAGCCAAAGAAGATGCAGGCCGGATCCGTGAAGCCTTCGGCGCTCATCCCCTGTAACGTGGGATTTAAAATATTTTCCAAAAAATCCGCCTCGGCCTCCGGAGTGAAATGGGGGGAAGGCGAAATGGTGCCCATTCCCCCCGTATTTGGTCCCATTTCCCCGTCAAAGATTTTTTTATGGTCCATGGCGGAGGCTAAGGGGAGGATCTTTTCCCCATCGAAGATGGATAAAATGCTGGTTTCCTTGCCCTGGAGAAATTCCTCAATGACCACCGTATCCCCGGCATCCTGGAACACCTTGTCCAGCATGATGGCGGAGAGAGCCTCCAGGCCCTCGGATAGATTCTCCGCGATGACCACGCCCTTGCCGGCACACAGACCGGAGGCCTTGATCACCACCGGATAGGCCGTATTGGCTTTCAGGCAGGCGGCGGCCGCATCATAGCTGGAAAAGGTTTCGTAGCGGGCAGTGGCGATGCCATATCGCTGCATGAAGGCCTTGGCGAAGGATTTGCTGCCCTCCAGCATCGCCTCCGCCGCTCCGGGACCGAAGACGGACAGTCCCGCCGCCCGGAACCTGTCAGCCAGGCCATCCACCAGGGGGCCTTCCGGGCCGATGACGATAAGATTGATGCCCTCCTCCAGGGCAAAGCGGATCAGCTCCGCTTCGTTGTCGGCCCGGAGGTTGTGACACTTCGGTTCTTGCCCGATCCCCGGATTTCCCGGTGAAACATAGACGGCGCTTGTCCCCGGCGATTTAGCCAGGGCATGGGCCAAGGAATGTTCCCGGCCGCCGCTCCCGATGATCATGATTTTCATCCTTGTCTCCCCCTTAATGCCGAAAGTGGCGGATGCCCGTCAATACCATGGCGATCCCCAGTTCATTGCAGCGATCGATGGACAGCTTGTCATTCAAAGACCCGCCGGGCTGAATGATCGCCTTGATCCCCTTCTCCCCGGCCAAAGCTACCACATCGTCAAAGGGGAAGAAGGCATCGGAGGCCATTACCAATGGCTTCTCCCCACGGTTTAAGGCATAAGCGGCCGCATCGATCCGGTTCACAAAGCCGCCGCCGATCCCCAGGGCCATCCTGTCCCGGCTTACGACGATTCCATTGCTTTTCACAAATTTGACCACCTGGAGGGCGAACTTCAATTCCTCCAGCTCCGCTGCATCGGGAACCTTTTCCGTGACAAACTGCAATTCGTCAAACAGTTCCAAATCGTCATCCTGGATCAGGACCCCGCCGTCGGCGGAAACCATGGTTTTATTGCCGGAGGGGTGCTGGTTCATTTTAATGATGATGAGATTGCGCTTCCCTTTTAAGATCGCCAGGGCTTCCGGGGTAAAACCCGGTGCGGCCACAATGTGCAGCATGATCTTGCTCATTTCGGCGGCGCAGGCTTCATCCACTTCCCGGTTGACGGCCACAATGCCGCCGAAAATGGATACCGGGTCACAGCGGTAGGCTTTGGCATAGGCCTCCAGGGCACTTTCCCCCAGGGCGACCCCGCAGGGGGTGTTGTGCTTCACGGCGGCGCAGGCGGGTTCGTCGAAATCGCAGACGATCCGCCAGGCCGATTCCAGATCCTTGTAGTTGATGTAGCCCATGTCCTTGCCGTTAAGCTGTTCAAAGTCCGTCATAAAGCCTTCCAGCCCGTCGACTCTGTAGAACGCCGCCTTTTGGTGGGGGTTTTCGCCGTACTTCAAATCCTTCACCTTGGACAAATTGAGGATCAGTTTGTCCGAAGCCAGATCGATCCCCAGATCCTCAGGCGCCCCGATTCCGTCCACACCAACGGATTCCTGCAAATATTCAGCGATTTGAGCATCATAGCGGGAGGTCATGGTAAAGACCGCCCCGGCCAGTTTTTTCCGGTAGTCCATATCCAGGGCAGCGGTGTCATATTTGGCCATGAACTCCTGGTATTGAGTTACCTCGGAGAGGACCAGGACATCCTTGAAGTTCTTTGCCGCCGACCTTAACATGGACGGACCGCCGATGTCGATGAACTCGATGAGTTCCGAGAAACTCAGGTTCTCCGCCACCTTGGCGGCGAAGGGATAGAGATTGACACAAACCAGGTCAATGGCTTCGATGCTGTTGTCCTTCAGGGCCGCCATGTGGGCTTCATTGTCCCGCAGAGCCAACAGGCCGCCATGGATCCTGGGATGGAGGGTTTTTACCCGGCCGTCCAGCATTTCGGCAAACCCGGTCACATCCTCGACTTTTTTCACAGCGATCCCATTGTCTTTAAGATATTGATAAGTCCCGCCGGAGGAAATGATGTTCCAGTCCCTGGCGATGAGAAACTCAGCCAGCTCAACCACCTTCGTTTTATCAAACACTGAAATCAATGCATTCTTCATAGTACCCTCTTTCTTCATAGTGCTCTCATGCTCCATAGTACCCTCATATTGCATAGTGCTTTTATTCTGCATAGTGCTTTTATTCTGCATAGTGCTTTCATTCTCCATAGCACCTTCATTCTTTATAGTATCCCCACCCTCCAATTTGGCAATCAGCTTCAGGAGCCCCTGGACGATCACTTCGTGCTCAAAGGGCAGGATCCTCGCCTGGAGGGTTTCCGGCGTATCCGTCTTCAATACGGGGACTGCTTTTGCCAGGAGGATCTCCCCCCCGTCAACTTCCTCAGTGACCAGATGACAGGTGCAGCCGGACACCTGGTCACCCTCCGCCAATACCCGGGCATGGACCTTAAGCCCATACATGCCCCGTCCCCCATATTTGGGCAGGAGGGAGGGGTGGATGTTGATGATCCGGCCGGAAAATGCCTGGATGATCTCCCCGGGGAGGATGGAGAGGAAGCCGGCCAGGACAATGCCATCGACTCCCGCCAGCGCCTCCATCAGGCGGGCGGGAAAATCCGGCGCCTTTCGATCGATGAGACTTGCCGGCACCCCAAACGCTTCTGCCGTTGCCAGCCCTTGGGCGGGGCGGTCGGCAATAACCTGCCGGACATGATAGGGGCAGTCGGGATGGGCGGCTTCGTATTGGAGGAGGCTGGCCATGTTGCTGCCGGTGCCGGAAATCAGAATGGCTACACGAAACATATGCCTTCCCTGCCCTCGGCCACATAACCCAATTCCACGGGGTCTTCGCCCAATTCGGTGAGGAGCCGGATGGCTTTGGCAGCATCCGCCGCATCGACGGCGATGACAAAGCCGATCCCCATGTTGAAGGTGTTGTAGATGGTGGACTCATCCGCCCCCCGGGCGATGGCTTCCCGGAAGATCCCGGGCACCGGATAGCTCCCTTGATTAATTACAGCCATATGGTTGTCCGACTGGAACATCCGGGGAATATTTTCGATGAACCCGCCGCCGGTGATATGAGCCATGGCATGGATGGAGACGGACTGCAGCAAGGCTCTGACAGGCTTGACGTAGATCCTGGTGGGTTCAATGAGGATCTCACCGATGGTTTTCCCTTCGAATGCCTCATCCAAATCGGTAAACAGCCGGCGCAGGAGGGAATAGCCGTTGGAGTGGAAGCCGGAGGACTTCAAGCCGATCAAAACATCCCCGACTTGGACCTTACTGCCGTCGATGATCTCGGATTCTTCCACCACCCCCACGGCAAACCCGGCAATGTCATATTCACCGGCTTCATAAAAGCCGGGCATTTCGGCAGTTTCGCCGCCGATTAAGGCCAGTTCCCCCAAGAGACAGCCGTTGACCACCCCTTCGACGATTTTAGCCGAGACGGCGGAATCCAGCTTGCCGCAAGCCAGATAATCCAGGAAAAACAAAGGCTGCGCCCCATGGCAGAGGATGTCGTTGACGCACATGGCAACGGCGTCGATGCCGAAGGTATCATACTTTTCCATGGCAAAAGCGATCTTCAGCTTGGTGCCGACCCCATCGGTCCCCGACACCAGGACCGGCCGCCGGTAGCCCTCCGGGATCCGCATCAGGGCACCGAAGGACCCGATCATGGAGAGAACATTGCTGTTCAACGTCTTTTGCGCCAGATTCTTGATTTTTTCAACCGATTTATAGCCTTCGTGGATATCCACTCCGGCATGTTTATAATCCAATGGTTTACCAGGTTCCAATGATGTTGCCCTCCTTTAATCCTGCAGGATCGACAGCGGATAGATGCCGAAGAAACAGCCGGCACAATAGCTTTTGTCCGGATCCAGGGATTGGTGCAGCCCTTCCTTGGAAATGAATTCCAAAGAATCCGCTCCGATCTCCGCCCGGATCGCTTCCTTGTCCATTCTGGCGGCGATGAGGTTTTCCCGATAGGGTGTGTCGATACCGAAATAACAGGGATGCTTGACCATGGGGGAACTGACCCGGAAATGGATCTCTTTGGCCCCGGCGAATTTCAACGTTTCAATGAGTTTCTTCGAGGTGGTGCCCCGGACGATGGAATCATCGATCAACACCACCCGCTTGCCCTGGACCACTTCGCTTAAGGCATTGAGCTTAATGTTGACCATGCGTTCGCGCATTTCCTGGGAAGGGGCGATGAAGGTCCGGCCGATGTACTTGTTTTTATTGAAGCCCAGATCGAAGGGGATGCCGGAAGCCCGGGAATACCCAAGGGCAGCCGCCAGACCTGAATCCGGCACACCGATGACCACATCGGCCTCCATGGGATGCTCTTCAAACAGCTTTCGGCCCAGATTCATCCTGGCCTTATGGACGGAGATCCCATCGATGACTGAATCCGGACGGGCAAAGTAGATATACTCAAAGGAACACAGGTTGTTTCTGGTCTTTTCCGAATACATGATGGATTCCACTTGATCGCCGCGGATGATCACCATCTCCCCGGCCTGGATATCCCGGACGATGACGGCCCCCATGGCGTCCAGGGCACAGGATTCGCTGGCCAGGATGTAGTTGTCATCGGTTTTTCCCAGGATCAGGGGCCGGATCCCATAGGGATCGCGGATGCCGATGAGCATGTCCCCCATGGCCAACGTCAGGGCATAGGCTCCCTTGATCAAATTTAAAGTGGCTTTGATCCCCTTTTCGATCCCCTTGCCGGCATTGCGGACGATCAGGTTCAAGATGACCTCGGAATCGATGGAGGTCTGAAACAGTACCCCGGAATCCTCCAGGAGCTCCCGTAAACTGAACCCATTGACCAGGGCGCCGTTATGGGCGATGGACATATGGCCGAATTTGGTTTTGGCCACCAGGGGGGAGGCATTGATGACATCCAGATCCCCGATGTTGGAATAACGGACATGGCCGATGGCGATATCTCCCTTCAGCTCCTTGATATTTTCGTTGGTGATGGCATCCTCCACCAATCCCATGGCCTTTCTCAGAATGATCTCGCCCTTATAGTTTGAAGCGATCCCCGCCGATTCCTGACCTCGGTGCTGCAGGGCATACAAGCCCAAATAAGCCAGCTCCGCCACATCCCGGCCGGAAAATGAGTTGACCCCGATCACGCCGCATTCATCCTTTAATTTGTCATTGTCAAAAAATTCCATTGTCGTTTCCCCTTTATTGTTGTGATGTCTTTACCAGAAGAGAGTTTTTAAAACCGAATGGGTCTTTCGTGAATTGCCCCATCTCGCGGTCGGTTGTTTAAAAGGCAGCATAAGGCAGCTGCAGACTGAAGCCAGCTTGCAGCTATCTGATCTAAAATTGGATCCGGCCGTTGTCTACTGCCAAAAAATCCGCTTTCATTTTTTGCCGGTATTGGAGAAGTTTTTCATTCAGTTCCGGATACTTGATCCCCAGGATTTCCACGGCTAATAGGCCGGCATTTTCCGCATTGCCGATCCCCACCGTTGCCACTGGGACCTGTTTGGGCATTTGGACGATGGATAACAGGGAATCCAGCCCCTCCAGGGCGCCTTTTAAGGGTACGCCGATGACCGGTTTGACCGTCAAAGAGGCAATGACCCCGGGCAGGTGTGCCGCCAGGCCAGCCCCGGCGATGAAGACTTCAAACCCCCGATCTTCCATATCCGCAATGGTGGCTTTTAATTGTTCCGGTACCCGGTGGGCTGACAGGACATAGCTTTCGCTGGCCACCCCGAATTCCTGAAGGACATTATAGGCTTTTTTCATGACTTCCTGATCGGATCGGGATCCGAATATTATTCCGACTTTCATGGTTTTTCTCCTCAATACATAATCTTGGGCTGATAATCTTGGTCAAAGTTGGCATGTATAGTTCGCTTTTACTATTCGCTTTTAGAGTTCCCTAATCCGTAAAATAGTCAACGCCGGCCTGGAACAGCTGCATATCGAAAGCGGCCCGGTAGTTTTTCATCAAGCCTGCCTCCCAGCGTTCGTTATGGCCCATCTTGCCCAACACCCGCCCATCCGGAGAGACGATTCCCTCCACGGCCAGCATGGAACCGTTGGGATTCCAGGGCGCCGCCATGGTGGGCCGGCCCTCAAGATCACAGTATTGGGTGATGATCTGACCATTGGCGATTAGTTCCGCCATGGTATCTTCATCCGCCATGAAGCGGCCTTCGCCGTGGGAAATGGGAACGGCATATACCTCCCCCGCCTGGACATATTTGAGCCAGGGGGAATTCACCGAGGCGGTGCGGACCCGGGAGATGGTATCCATGTGCTTGCCGGCCTGGTTGTTGGTCAAAAGGGGCATGGATTCATCCGGTTCCCGGATTTCCCCATAGGGCACCAGCCCTGTCTTGATCAGGGCCTGGAAGCCGTTGCAGATGCCGATGATCAGTCCGTCCCGCCGTTTGAGAAGATCCGCCACGGCAGCTTGGATGGTTTCGTTGCGCAGGACATTGGCGATGAATTTACCGGAACCGTCCGGCTCATCCCCGGCGGAAAAGCCCCCCGGGATGACCAGGATCTGGCTGGAGGCGAGGGCCGTCGTAAATTTCGCTACGGAAGCCTGAAGATCCGCCTTATCCCGATTGCGGAAGATAAAGGTGGATGTTTGTGCCCCGGCTTTCTGGAAGGCCCGTTCCACATCGTACTCACAGTTGGTGCCGGGCAGCACCATGATGAGGGCCTTGGGCCGGCCCTGGATTTTTGGTCCCCGGTAAGGCGGGTAGCTGCGCCCTGGATAAGTGATTTCCGGCACCAAATCGCCGGGGTGTTTATTCAGGCTGAAGACATGGCCCAATTTTTCCGAGTTGACCCGGAGGGCATCCTCAATGGACAGCTTGAAATCACCGATTACAGCCAGTCCCGATTCATTGTATTCCCCCAGGTAGTGGACATATTCCCCTTTCAGGGCATCCGGGACTAAGGATTCCCCCTCCGGGGTTTTTATGGCGATGATAAAATCCGCCGGCTGCCGCGTAAAGCCGTCGATGGACGCCAGGCTGGACTCTTCCAGGGTAAACCCGGCCCTTTCCCCATAGGCCATGTTGAAGAGCGTCATATACATCCCCCGGAAGGCGGAGTCGCAGGCTGTAAGGAATCCCGCCTCATTCAGGGAGCGGATCAAGGCACAGTTCGCCTTGAAGGCGTCCGGGACGGGGAGCGTAATACCGGCAAAGTCCTTAACAGGTGAATTCAGTAAATATAGGCTGCCCTTGCCGGAGAGGGTATTCACGATCAATTGATCCGTCTTCATGGTATTGACGGCAAAACTGATCAGGGTGGGCGGTACGGACAGGTCGTTGAAGGTGCCGCTCATGGAGTCCTTGCCGCCGATGGCCGGGACCTCATAATCAAGCTGGGCTTTTAAGGCGCCTAGGAGGGATTTGAACGGTTTCCCCCATTTTGTCGCATCGCTGCCCAGTTTTTCAAAATATTCCTGGAAGGACAGGCGGACATTGGCGATGTCGGCGCCGGCGGCCGCCATCTTCCCCAGGGATTCCACCACCGCCAGGTAAGCCCCCTTGAATTGATCCCTTTCCGCCAGATAGGGATCAAACCCATAGGTCATCACGCTGCTGTCTTGGGCGATCCCCTTGTCCAGGGCGATGGCCGCCGCCATATAGGAGCTTTCCGTATCCTGATAGAGGCCGCCAAAGGGAATCACGCTGGACGCGCAGCCATTGGTGGAATCAAACAGTTCATTCAGGCCCTTTTGGCTTTGGTTGTTCAAATCGAGGAGCATATCATTGATTTTCGCTTCGAAGCTTCCATCGCCCGGGGCTGCCTCCCTCCCGGGTTCCTCCCCCGCTGTTGGTTCGCCCCGCTTCTTCACGAGAACGGACTGGTACTGTTTGGCTCCAGCCGAATCCAGGAAATCCCGGTCGATGTCACAGACGGTTTGTCCGTGCCACTTCATAACGAGACGGCGGTCATCGGTTACCTGGGCGATCACCGTGCCAAGGAGATTTTCCTCCGCCAGATAAGCCATGAAACGGTCCAGGTTTTCGGCAGCGATGACCACTGCCATTCTTTCCTGGGATTCATAAATAGCGGTTTCCGTGGCATTGAGACCTTTGTATTTCGTCGGCACGGCGGACAGATCGATGAGGAGGCCGTCGGCCAGTTCCCCCACCGCCACGCTGACCCCGCCGGCGCCAAAATCATTGCACCGGGTGATCAACTCTTTGACTTCATTGCGCCGCATCAGCCGCTGGATCTTTCGCTCCGTCGGGGCATTGCCCTTTTGGACTTCCGCCCCCGAGGTTTCGATGGATTGGGTGTCATGGCTTTTCGAAGAGCCGGTGGCTCCGCCGATGCCGTCACGG
>CAZOTM010000012.1:6177-9763 GCA_964582675.1 uncultured Clostridiaceae bacterium | reverse complement strand
CCTTATAGCCCGGGTGATAGATCTCGTGAACGGTCCCCGCCGCCAAACCGATCTGGTTGCCATAGCTGGAATACCCCCTGGCGGCGGTGGTGGTGATTTTCTTCTGCGGCAGCTTGCCGGGCAGGGTATCGGCTGTCGCTTCCGTGGGGTCGGCTGCCCCGGTCACCCGCATTGCCTGATAGACGAAGCTGCGGCCGGACAAGGGGTCTCGGATGGCCCCGCCCAGGCAGGTGGCGGCGCCGCCGAAGGGCTCGATCTCCGTGGGGTGATTGTGGGTCTCATTTTTGAACATGATGAGATAGTCTTTAGGCCCCTCCGGGGTGGCAATGGTCCGCTTGATGGAACAGGCATTGACCTCTTCGGACAAGTCCAGGTCAGGCACTTTTCCCCTTGCCTGTAAATATTTCGCTCCGATGGTGGCCAGATCCATCAGCGATTGCGGTTTTTCCTCCCGGTTCAGGTCTTTGCGGAGGGCAAGGTAGTCTCCATAGGTCTGGTATTCCAGGGAGGCTTCGTCTTCAAAGCGGATCTCGTTCAAGATGGTATGAAAGGTGGTATGACGGCAATGGTCCGACCAATAGGTATCCAATACCCGGAGCTCCGTTTCCCTTATCTGCCGCCCCTTCCCCTTAAAGTAGGCCTGAATGGCAGCCAGATCCGCTAGGCTCATGGCCAGGGCCTTGGCTTCGTGAAACGATGCCAAGCCAGCTTCATCAAGGTCAGTAAAACCTCCATAAGTTTCCGGCATGGTCCGGTTCTCCGGGCTTTCCTCAAAAGTTACGGCCAGACTGCCTTCCCGCATTTCCACCGGATTGATCAGATACTTTTTGATCCTGGACAGGTCATCTTCCGTAAGCTTGTCCAGTGTGCCTGGCAAAAGATAAATTTTCTGGCTTTTGACCCTGGCGCCGAATTTCTCAAAAATCAGCTCCAAACATTCCCGGGCAGCATCCGCCCGCATATTGAACTGGCCGGGCAAAAACTCGGTAATGATAAAGCGGTCAGCCGCCCCGAGGAGATCCCCCCAGGCAAAAAATACCTCATCCGCATTCTTTTCGGCAAATACTTTAAACACCGAATCATGGAACTCGGAATCCGTCAGGTTTTGGGTGATATACCGGTTGACCACCACCAGGCGGTCAATTGCGATGCCCAGGTCTTCCGCCAGGGAATTTCTCACCATTTCCGATTCTACATCCAAGTGCGCCTTTTTAAGAACAAATAAATCCTGCATCATTACCTCCGAACATTTATCAAGGTTATATTAGTTAATAATCGCTTAAATGTCAATGTTAAAAGTGTTTAAGACCTTTATCGTTCGTGTTATAGACAATTGTTATCACATCATAATGTTTACAATCATCTCCCCAGGGGGAGGCGAAGGCGTTTTTATTTCCCCGGGACCCTCTATAAGGCAAGCATAATTGATTGACAGAGCCAGGTCAATTGAATGATTGGGAAGGAAGGATCCATCCGCCGGGTCTAATGATCGGGCCGGTTTGAGTCATGGCAGGTGGTTATATCAATCCAGCGGCCTGAATCATTTCGGGTGGCTATATCAATCCGGCGATTGAATTATTCCGGCGGGTTGAATTGTTCTCAAATGATTCTGATATATAATGAAGAAGATAAGCTAAACCACCGATGGATAATCGGGAGTAACTATTGGAGTTGATATGGTTGAATTATATTAAAACTGCAGCAGTGTCACCAAAGATGCGGGTCTGTGATACCAGGTTCAATACGACGGAGATCATCCGCCTGCTTCATGAGCTGGAATCCGCCAAGGTAGATCTGGCAGTCTTTCCGGAACTGGGCATCACCGGCTATACCTGTGCCGATATGTTCCTCCAGGACCGGCTGCTGGATGAAGTGTTAAAGGAACTGGAAAACCTCCGGGAAGTCTCGGAGGGCTTAAATATCACCTTTGCGGTGGGTGCCCCCCTGCGCAGCCAATCCAAGCTCTATAACTGCGGGGTGTTGATCGGCCGGGGCAGGTATCTGGGAGTGGTTCCCAAGGAATTCATCCCCAACTATAACGAATACTATGAAATGCGCTGGTTTAAGGCCGGTGATGACAATACCGCCCCCACCATCATTATCAATGGCGAGGCGGTGCCCTTCGGCCGCCTCTTGTTCACCAGTGACCGGGTCAATCTGGCCATTGAGATCTGCGAAGACCTGTGGGCTCCGGAAATGCCATCCACCAACAGTGCCCTGCATGGGGCGGAACTGATTCTGAATCTGTCTGCCAGCAACGAACTGGTGGCCAAGGCGAGCTACCGGCGGCAGCTGGCAGCCCTGCAAAGCGCCCGGGTGATGGCCGGCTATGTCTACGCCTCCGCCGGGGTGAATGAATCCACCACGGATGTCCTGTTCAGCGGCCATTTATTGATCGCCGACCTGGGGGTGGTCATTGCCGAAAACCACCGGTTTTCCATCGAGTCGGACTATATCACCGCCTTTGTCGATGTGGACCGGATCCGCAACGAACGGATGCGCAATACCAGCTTTCGGGACTCCGCCGGCCAACAGCCCGTGCAGAAGGTTCCTTTCCCCATGGGTCCGACGGATCTATCCGGGTTTGACCGCTATGTGGATCCCCTGCCCTTCGTGCCGGACAATGATGCAGAGATGGAGGAACGCTGCACGGAGATCTTCAACATCCAGTCCCATGCCCTGGCCAGCCGGATGCGCGCCATCGGCATAACCAAGGCAGTGCTGGGCATTTCCGGCGGACTGGATTCCACCCTGGCCCTCTTAGTCACCGTAAAGGCTCTTAAACTGAACCAGCTGGGTCCGGAAAACGTCATCGCCGTCACCATGCCGGGATTTGGGACCACGGATCGGACTTATGCCAATGCCCTCAGCCTGATCCGGGAATTGGGGGCCGAGTTTCGGGAGATCAATATCCAGGAGGCCACCCTGCTCCATTTTAAGGACATCGGCCACGATCAAGCCGTTCATGATTCCACCTATGAAAATACCCAGGCCAGGGAGCGGACCCAGATCCTCATGGATATCGCCAACAAGACCAAGGGTTTGGTGGTGGGGACCGGCGACCTGTCCGAACTGGCCCTGGGCTGGGCCACCTATAACGGGGACCACATGAGCATGTACGGCGTCAATGCCTCCATCCCCAAAACTTTGGTCAGATACCTGACGAAGTACGCTGCCCTCCATGAGTCCACGGATGCCGTCCGGGCAGTCCTCCTGGATATCATCGACACCCCGGTATCCCCGGAGCTGCTGCCGAAAAATGAATCCGGGGAAAGTGATCAAAAAACCGAGGAGATCATCGGACCCTATGAGCTCCACGACTTTTTCCTCTACCACATGCTAAGGTACGGAGCTCCCCCGGAAAAGATCCTCTTCCTGGCCGGCCATGCCTTTGCGGGGAAATATGACCGGACAACGGTTAAAACCTGGCTCAAACTGTTCATTAAGCGGTTTTTCACCAATCAATTCAAACGCTCCGCCCTCCCTGACGGCCCCAAGGTCGGCTCCATCGCCCTGTCCCCCCGGGGGGATCTTAGAATGCCCTCGGATGCCAGCTATCAAAGCTTCATTGATTTTGAATGATCGT
>CAZOTM010000012.1:0-6077 GCA_964582675.1 uncultured Clostridiaceae bacterium | reverse complement strand
TTACATTTTAATGTAGTATTAATTACTACATTGTGCTATACTCGTTTAGGCATTAATCCATAGAATCCGACGAATAAATTATTTTAAAGAGGTGAAGACCATGTGGTATACCAAACCCACAGACGAAGTATTAAAAGACCTGGGCGTTGACCCAGCCATCGGCCTGACCAGTCAGGAAGCCGCCACCCGCCTGGAGAAATTCGGTAAAAACGTATTGCCGGAGAAAAAGCGGAAATCCACCCTGAAGATGTTCCTTGAACAGCTTCAGGATACCATGATCTACATTCTGCTCATCGCCACGGCGTTATCGGCCTTTATGGGGGATATCGCGGAAGCCATCATCATTTTGGTGGTCGTCCTCCTCAATGCCGCCATCGGTGTGTTCCAGGAGAATAAAGCGGAAGCTGCCATGGAAGCCTTAAAGAAACTCACCACTCCCCGGGCCATCGTCCGCCGTGACGGCGAAGCCACGGAGATCAGTTCCCAGGATATCGTATATGGCGACATCATTGAGATCGACGCCGGACGCTACATCCCCGCCGACCTCCGTTTATTGGAATCATCCAATCTGCAGATTGAAGAATCTGCCTTGACCGGAGAATCCGTGCCCTCGGAAAAATATGCCACCTTCGTTGCCGACATGGAGGAAACTCCCCTGGGGGACCGGAAAAACATGGCCTTCATGTCCACCCTGGCCACCTATGGCCGCGGCGTGGGCATCGTAGTCGCCAATGCGGTGGAATCGGAAATCGGTAAAATCGCCAAGATCCTGGAAGAGGACAACAATGAAATGACGCCTTTGCAAAAGCGGATGGATAATCTGGGCAAAACCCTGGGGTATCTGTGTCTGGGCATCGCCGCCGTCATGATGGTAGTGGGCGTGCTCCAAAACCGTGACGTCAAGGATATGTTCATGACCGCCATCTCCCTGGCCGTGGCAGCCATCCCTGAAGGTCTGCCGGCCATCGTTGCCATCGTCCTGGCTCTGGGTGTGACCAGAATGAGCAAAAACAACGCCATCGTCAAGAAATTGCCGGCGGTGGAGACCCTTGGCTCAGTCAATGTCATCTGCTCCGACAAAACCGGTACCCTGACCCAGAATAAAATGACCGTTGTAAAAACGTATACTCATGAGGATTCCCATGAACTGGATACGGATTTGGCCAATATTGAGTCCTCCGAGGAGGAAAAGCTCCTGATCAAATCTTTTGTCCTGTGTTCCGATGCCACCGCCAATGCGGAAAAGACCACCGGTGACCCCACTGAGATCGCCTTCATCGTGGCCGGCAACCGCATGGGTCTGACCAAGGAAGCCCTGAATGCTGAATTCCCCAGAGTGGATGAAAAACCCTTTGATTCGGATCGGAAGCTCATGTCCACCGTCAACCAGGAAGGCGAAAAATTTGCCGTCCACACCAAGGGGGCGACGGACAACCTGATCAAGATCTCCAACCGGGCCTTCATCAACGGTAAAATCGTGCCCATGACCGATGAGGTCAGGAAGACCTTCCTGAAGGAAGCGGAAGCCATGTCCAACCAGGCGCTGCGGGTGTTAGGCGCTGCCTATAAGGTGGTTGACACGGTGCCGGTCACCGAAGAGATGGAAAAAGACCTGGTGTTCCTCGGATTGGTCGGCATGATTGACCCACCCCGGCTGGAAGTTAAGGACTCCATCCAGCTGGCCAAGGATGCGGGAGTTAAGACCATCATGATCACCGGAGACCATAAGAACACCGCGGTGGCCATCGCCCGGGAACTGGGCATCGCCACTTCCCTGGATGAAGCCCTGACCGGAGCTGAGATCGATGATTACTCCGATGAGGATTTTGACAAAAATATCAGCCAGTGGCGGGTATTTGCCAGGGTGTCCCCGGAACACAAGGTCAAAATCGTCCGTTCCTTTAAAAATGCCGGCAACATCGTATCTATGACCGGAGACGGCGTCAACGACGCACCTTCCCTGAAATTCGCCGACATCGGCGTAGCCATGGGCATCACCGGAACCGATGTCTCCAAGGGTGCCGCCGATATGATCCTGACGGATGACAACTTTACCACCATCGTCCGGGCCATTGAAGAAGGCCGGAATATTTACAGCAACATCAAAAAAGCCGTCATCTTCTTATTGTCCTGTAACCTGGGTGAGATCATCGCCATCTTCCTGGCAGTACTGCTCAACTGGCCCATCCCTCTCCTGGCCACCCAGATCCTGTGGGTCAACCTGATCACCGACACTCTGCCGGCCATCGCCCTGGGCGTGGATCCGGGCGACCCGGACGTCATGCTGAAGAAGCCAAGATCACCCAAGGAAAGTTTCTTTGCCAAGGGTGCCGGGCTAAGAGCCGTCGTCGGCGGCACCCTGATCGGACTTTTGACCATTGCCGCTTTCGCCTTTGGTATTTACGAACGGGGCGGAAACCTCATGACCGGCAATGTACCGGAAGAAGCCCTGATATATGCCAGGACCATGGCCTTTGTTGTCCTTGCCCTGTCCCAGCTCTTCTACTCTCTGTCCGTCCGGCACTCCATCAAATCCATCTTCCAGGTTGGATTACTCACCAATAAATACCTGATCGGGGCCATCTTTATCGGCATCCTCCTTCAGTTGTCCGTCATTGAGATCCCCTTCCTGGCCAATGCCTTTGGAGTCCATTCCCTCCCCACCGGCGACAAGCTCCTGGTGTTTGGCTTTGCCCTGATCCCATTGATCGTTAATGAGATCCTGAAAGCCATCAACCGGATCTTTGACAAGGATTATACCGACAACGAATAAACGAATAAATGATCAGCTCCAACACTAAGAACCGTGCCCGTCTCATTTGAGGCGGGCACGGTTCTTAGTGCTTTTAACTTACCTGGCATTTGCCGGCTTGGTATTAATTTGCTTGGCAGTTTCATGTCTGCTATTCATGTCTGGTATTTCATGGTTGGCAGTTGATTTTAGAATGGCCTGATGCATTGCCAGCGGCAATGACCAAGACTTGTCCCTGCCCTTTGATCCCTACCTTGGGCAGCCTTACAGGGCACCCAGGGCTGCCACATAGGGGCTTAGAAATTGGCTGATCGCTTCAAAATAGACCAGGTGGGAGGGTGCAAACCGGTCCAATACCGGACTGTCGATATCGATGAGGCCCAGGATCTCCCCACTATAAAATATGGGAATGGTGATCTCTGACCGGCTGTCCGTATCACAGGCGATGTGACCGTCAAACTGGAGTACATCGGGAACGATATATGCCCGTCTCTCCCGGATGGTGGCACCGCAGACCCCTTCCCCCGGTCCGATCCTCATACAGGCAGGCTTGCCTTGAAAGGGTCCCAACTTGAGCTGATCCCCGGTTAAGCGGTAAATACCCACCCAATTGATGTCCTTTAAGTATACATTCATGACGGCCATGGCGTTGGCAACGATAGCCAATGGATCCGTTTCCCCATCCGCTAAGTGCCTCACCACGTTGACCATGGACTGGAGCTGTTCGGCTTCGCTAAACCCCTGCAAATTCAGTTTAATCATGGTGGTTTACCAGGCTTACTTCTTCAAGACCAGATGGGTGCCATCCTCATCCTGGGTGATCAGGCCGGCTTTCATTAAATTGCCCAGGGCCATTTTAAAGTAATTTTTGGAGATCTGGAATTCTTCCCGGATCTCTTCCGGAGTCGACCGGTCATTGAAAGGAATGAAGCCTTCATTTTCCTTTAGCCGCTTCATGATCTCGTCCTTGACTTCCAGCCGTTCGGTTTTCAGGTCGCTCCGCAAGGTCAGGGAAGGCCGGCCATCCTCCAATATCTTGATGATTTTGGCGGTAATGGCATCCCCGGGCTTCACTTCGGTGAAAAACTCACTGCGCAGCATAACGCCCCGGTATTTGTCATCCACTGCCGCATACAGGGAGCCGTTGGTCTGGTAGCCGTATAACGTGGCCTTGACCTCCTGGCCTTTTTCAAAGGTATCCGGTTCAGGCAGGATCAACGCGCCGTTGACATCGGTGGTTGCCGCCAGGCGGTTGGTTTTATCCACATACATTTTGAACAAATACTCTTTGCCGACTTCCAGGGGATATTTCTGTTCTTTTTTCGGGACCAGGACGTCCCGTTCCAGACCCATGGAAACAAACGCTCCGGTGGGGTTGATCCCCACCACTTTGAGTTTTTTGACCTCATCCACGGTGATCAGGGGAGTTTTCAGGGTGGCGATGATCCGGTCCTTGGAATCCCGGTAAACAAAGGCATCTACGTAGTCCCCCAATTTTACTGCCCGGTCGTTTAAACTGCCCTTGGGCAGCAAAACATCGTCTGAAGTGGAACCGGTCTCCGCATCCAAATAAAATCCAAAGGATGCTTCCCGCTTGACTTTCATATTATTGATTTTTCCGATTTCGTACATATTTTTCTCCTCATAGCCAATCTGGCCGGAATTTACATTACATAATAAGTTCAGTGAGCTATTTGATCCATGGCCGAACCAATAAATAAAAAAAGTCAGGGTGTATTAAATTACATAATATTTATTAGCATCAATCCAGCCCTGGGCCGGTGAATCCTTTGCCTGATTTACATCTGCGGTCCGGTTTTTCGGTCCCAATCTCATCTAAGAATTATAGCATATTAAGATTTCATCATCTACTAAAAACCCTGGGAATATTAAGATACTGTCATATTATTCCCCTGGGAAAACAATGAAAGTTAAAATCGAACCGGATTCATTGCCTGGAAGGGGAAGCAGTAAGGTTACATAATAAATAAGGCGCAGAATAGTGGTCTAAAAATTTTTACATAATATAATTTTTACCCCTCTGGAGAAATACCTGGTTAAGAAGATAACGAACTAAATATTGTGTTTTCCCCCTTTCCAAAGCACAAGATATAGTATTATAATGAGACATGAATTTAATTCCATTCACAAAACAATGGATCAACTCTGGCTGAATTTGTTCAGCCTGACATGGAAAAGAGAGGTAATCGTAAGTGAATTCGATCAAGGAACTGCTGAAGCGGCATTATACGAAAGAACTGGAAACCAACCCGGATAAGACGGTCTTTGACCTCTTCCATTGGGAGAAACGGGACGTCGTATTGAAGGATTTTAAAAGCGGGAAAATTTTGACGGAAATGCGAGATTTGGAATTCCCGGATTTCTATTCACAAAACGCAGTGGATATCATTGCTTCCAAATATTTCCGAAAAGCCGGCGTGAATAACGGCCTGGGTTATGAAAATTCCATGAGGATGATCGCTGACCGTATGGTAGCCTTCTGGCGGGATGCCCTGGCTGAAGAAGGGATCTTAAAGACCGCTGAGGACAAGGCCGTCTTCTACGATGAAATGGTCTACGCCCTGTTGAACCAGATGTACGCCCCCAACTCCCCCCAATGGTTCAATACGGGATTGAATCAGAGCTATGGCATTACCGGCAACCCCAACAATACCTATTACTATGATCCGGCAATCCAGGATACCGTTCTGGCGGAGGATGCGTATACCAGGACCCAGGCTTCAGCCTGTTTCATTTTGTCCATCGAGGACAAGCTCCTGGGACCCCACTCCATTTCCGAGCAGTACGTCTCGGAGACGAAACTGTTCAAGGGCGGCTCGGGAACGGGTACCAACTTCTCAGCCCTAAGGGCATCGGGTGAGAAACTGTCCGGCGGCGGAGTCTCCTCCGGGCTGATGAGCTTCCTCAAAGGTTTGGACCGCAATGCGGGAGCAATCAAGTCCGGCGGGACTACCAGGCGGGCTGCCAAAATGGTTTGTCTGGATATCGACCACCCGGAAATCGAATTATTTATCAATTGGAAAGCCAAAGAAGAGGATAAAGTCCGGGCTCTGGCCAAAATGGGCTATGACGGTTCTTTTGAAGGCGAAGCCTACGAAACCGTATCCGGCCAGAATTCCAATAACTCTTTGCGGATCTCCGATGAATTCATGGAAAAGGTGGTCAATCTGGATAAGAATCCCGGTGAGACCATCGCCTTAAGAGGCCGCACCGACAGCTCCGTCGATCGGGAAGTCACAGTGGCCAAGATCTGGAATGAGTTCAATGAAGCAGCCTGGAAATGTGCCGACCCGGCCCCCCAGTA
>CAZOTM010000011.1:0-22602 GCA_964582675.1 uncultured Clostridiaceae bacterium | reverse complement strand
GATCAGGTCCTTGCGGAGGGCTTTTTCCAGGGGCATTGCCACCAGGTAGGCTATGGAAGCATCCACACAGTGGTGGATGAACGTGCCGATGGTGGTAATGGCTATGAGGGAGGTGGTCGCCTTGCCCTGGGGCAGGAACGGAATGATGATCAAGCCTTCATAGAGTGCGTGGACCACACCGCTGATGAGTACAGCCGGCACATAGGCCATCTTCTTTTTTAACAGGTAGCCGCCGGTAAATCCCCAGACGATGTGGGAGGTGGCTCGGGCTGTCACGACCGGTCCGTAGCCGGCCAGAAAAAATCCCATGGCTGAGCCAAGGCCTACTACAGCAGCAGTGGCGGGGGAAATCATCATGGCGATGAACATGGGCACATGAGCGGTGATGGTGGCGGTGAAAGGTTCAATCCGAATGGAGAGGAATCCGAAATACATGGGGATCATAATGGAAATTGCAATCAGAAGGGCTGCAATAACCATATCAAAGGTTTTCTTTCTTGTGTTGGCCATCATATACTCCTAACGTTTATTTAACCTTGGCAATCACCATTTCACAATCTTGATCGTGTTCAGTGTATATACACCAGCTACTATGTTAGTATACAGTCCGAATATTGTAATGTAAATGAAATTTAACAGATTTTAATCTCCGAATTTTTTCTTCAATTCGTTTCTTCAAATTTTTCTCATGACTTTATTCTCCTGGGTTGTTCGATGCCAACCGATCGTTCAAACGAGGTCAAACGATCTGCCCGAGGGTCCACGGATTATTTCCACCATGCCCAAAATCCTTTATAATGGGATTAGCAACGACACGGAGGAAATTATGGATTATCGGGAAGCCAAAACCAAACTGGAAAAATACAACCAAGCCCACTTGCTTAAATATTATGCTGAGCTGACGGAGGATGCACAGAAAAACCTGTTGGATTCCATCGCCCGCCTCGATCTGGCCCTCTTAAACCAGCTTTATGATGATCTGGTAGTGAACAAGACCCTCGAATTAAAAGGCACCCTGGCGGATGTGGAAGCCAAGAGCCTGTTTGCCATGGATCCGGCAGTCAAACAGCGGTATTGGGATCTTGGCATGGAGGCCCTGAGTCAGGGTAGGGTGGCTGCCCTTCTCGTGGCCGGCGGTCAGGGGACCAGACTTGGTTACGACGGTCCAAAGGGCACCTATGATCTGGGTCTGCCCAGCGGCTGGACCATTTTTAGGATCCATGCCGAGCGGCTGAAAAATATCTCCCGCCGGGCCGGGCACCCCATCCCCTGGTACATCATGACCAGCCCGGGCAACAACTCGGCCACCGTGGAGCACTTTCAAGCCAATGACTATTTCGGTTTAAACCCGACTGATGTCCATTTCTTTACCCAGACCACCCTGCCGAGTCTGGATATGAACGGGAAACTCATAATGGCCAACAAGGGGGAAATCTCCTCGAATCCCGATGGAGGGGGCGGCTGTTTCAAATCCCTCCAAGCTGCCGGGCTGCTTCAGGATATGAAACAGCGGGGGATCGAGCAGGTCTTCTTTTTTGGAGTGGATAATATCCTGGCCCGGGTCTGCGATCCCTACTTCATCGGCTTTGCCCGATCAGAAAATCTGGACGTGTCCAGTAAATCCGTCCTCAAAAAAACCAGGGATGAAAAAGTCGGGGTATTCGCCCTGCGGGATGGTCATCCCACGGTCATCGAATATACCGAAGTCCCTCCTTCCCTGGAGAGCGGCTCTGCCTCCGATGATTTCCCCTACCGCTCCAGCAACATCCTGATGCATGTTTTTAAAATGAGCTTTATTGAAAAGTGTCTCGTTGGAAAACCGGAGTATCATTCTGCCCATAAAAAAGTGGATTATCTCGATGAGACCGGCCAGGTTGTAAAACCGAAAAACCCCAATGCCTATAAATTTGAAACCTTTTATTTTGACCTGTTTAAGCTTGGAGATGGCATGTCCGTTCTCAATGTCAACCGAGAGGAAGAATTCTCCCCGGTGAAAAATCTGACGGGAGATGACTCCAAGGATACCGCCCTGGCGATGATCTATGCCCTGCACCGAAAATGGCTCCATAATTATGGCATCACAACGGCGGAAAATATTGAACTACCCATGGACCAGCTGGTTTATGGCGGTGAATTGACCAAATCGGAGTTATTGGCTCTGATCGGCCAGGCTGGAAGGTAATTCTTCCAACCTGTATTCTCCGGGACCACTCTGCTTGATCAGCCAACACCTCCTCCAGGGGAATGAACCAATCAACCGCTGCTCCTACCATAATTGGAATGAATATGAAGGGAAAGATAAACAATGGGCTTGATCCAACTTACCGACCGAGTTTACTGCATGGAATTTGATTCCGACACCGACCGGCCGAATCTGGGATATGTCAGGGGAGATAAGTATTGTCTGGCCATTGATGCCGGCAACTCCGATTTTCATGTCCAGGCCTTTTACGAGCTGCTGGCAAAGGCAGGTTTACCCAAGCCTGATTTTACAGCCATCACTCACTATCATTGGGACCATACCTTTGGACTGCACGCCATCTCCGGAACATCCCTAACCGGTCACCGGACTCATGGTAAGCTCACCCAAATGAAGGATTGGGCCTGGACCCTGGAAGATATGGACAACCGGATCAGGGAAGGCTTGGACATCGACTTTTGCAGACAGCATATCCTTAAGGAGTATGCCAGTCTCACCGCCATCAAGGTAATTATCGGGGATTTGGTTTTTACCGATGAATTGGCCATAGACCTGGGTGGCATCCACTGTATCCTAACACCAGTTCCCTCGCCCCACACCGATGACTGCATCGCAGTTTTGCTGCCGGAGGAAAGAGTCCTGTTTGTAGGTGACGCCGACTGCGGCGATCTGAATTATTCAAACGGTGATTACGATAAGCACCGATTGATCGCCTATATGGCCGCCATCGGGGCCATGGATTTTAAGCACTATATCACAGGCCATGCCGAACCGGCAGCAAAAGACGCCGCACTAAGCAATTTAGAGGCGATCCTGTCGCAAATCGACTGAAGGCGGAACTAAATAAAAACACCTGAGGACAGGCAATGGTCGCCTGTCCTCAAGTGTTTTTTTAGCTGCCTCCGGGTGGTCCCAACCGGCACCAGCCTATCGTGTTAATCTTCCTTTGGTTCAGTGATCTGCCAGTTAAACCCAAACTTATCGGTCAGCATGCCATACTGTTTGGCGAAGAAGTTTTCCTCCAATTCCAGGGCAATTTGAGCTTCGTTGAATCGGAAGTTCTCAAACACGGTCTTGATCCGTTCCGGGTCACTGCAGGAATAGGTCAAATTGATGGACGAACCCTCCGAGAAGGGTGCACCGGGCATATTGTCGCTCATCATGAGTTTGAGTCCATCGAACTTGACTTCAGTATACAGGATGAGATGATCAGCGTTTTCCAATTCCGTTATGCCCGCCTGTCCATAGGTTAAAAATCTCGGCGCCTCCCCCCCAAAAACATGGGCGTAATAGTAGGCTGCCTCCTTGCAATTTCCATTAAAGTAAAGATATGGGCTCAGTTCTGCTTTCATATATCAATTTCCTCCAAATTCTATCAAATGCGTGGGGTCTGTTTTCCAATATAACTCAAAAATGTAACAAATTTGTTGCTTACTTATTAACGATTTGAATATTAGGGGTTGCCGGCCACTCACCGCCGGCTGTTTTTTAGTTCACTGCATAATAAAAACCCGGCTGGGCCGGGTTTCTATTGTTATGCGCTTTCTTCTGCCTTTTTCAACATCATGGATTTAACCTTCATCAGTCTGGTGATGGATGATCTTTCGTTCTCATCCAGTTTCATTCTGATGAACCGGATGGTTTCAGCCAGATCCGGGATGGTCATGTATTCCAATGCGTTTACTCTTCGTCTGGTCTTTTCAATCTCATCGGCCATGAGCATGCAGGCTTTTTCAACTTCAGCGAGTTTTAACAGCTTGGGCATGATTTCATAGATCCTGGTAATCGAGTCGTCCAGGTCAGCAGAGGTATCGTTGTAGCCATAAGGGTGGATGGAACCGCCCTCATTTTCATGGATGAACTCCATGGTGGGAACATTGACACTCATAATATTCTTTTTCTTGATTTCCACCGTAATCTTTTCCGTAGGATACATTAAAGCAGATTCCAGTACCGGGTCACTCATTGTCGCTCTGGCAAGCAGAAAGTCTTTAAAACCTGATTCCAGTTCACCTTCAACTTCAATTCTGAGCTTCTGGTTGACCCGGATCATTTCGATGAACTTTCTCATGAGTTCATCCTGCTTGTCCTTAAGGAGCTTATGACCCCTGGTGGCTGTTCTAAGTCTGGTCTTGAGCTTGGTGAGCTCCATACGGGTGGGATTGACATTGAGCTTCGCCATGGTTAGTCAGCTCCTTTTATATCCTCATTGTCGAGATATTTTTCAATGTAGAGATCTCTGATTCTCTTAAGCTCTGTCCTAGGCAGAATTCTTAAGAGCTCCCATCCAAGGTTTAAAGTCTCTTCGATGGTTCTGTTTCTTTCATATCCCTGTGAAACGTATCTCTTTTCAAACTGCTCTGCAAAGGTAGCAAACTTTTTATCATTGTCTGACAAAGCGGATTCACCAAGAATTACCGCCAGCTCTTTGGCTTCCTTACCGGTTGCATAAGCTGCGAATAACTGGTTCATGGTATCAGCGTGATCTTCTCTTGTCTTGCCCTTGCCAATACCCTTGTCTTTAAGTCTTGACAGGGATGGCAGAACGTCGATGGGAGGT
This sequence comes from uncultured Clostridiaceae bacterium, assembly GCA_964582675.1. Lineage (GTDB taxonomy): Bacteria > Bacillota > Clostridia > Clostridiales > Clostridiaceae > JG1575. The sequence goes on along the minus strand of CAZOTM010000011.1, from coordinate 17,842 downwards.
TCGATACCACGCTTGTAAAGATCTCTGGAAAGGATGATCTGGCCTTCGGTGATGTACCCGGTAAGGTCAGGGATCGGGTGGGTCTTGTCATCTTCAGGCATGGACAGGATCGGGATCTGTGTGATGGAGCCCTTTCTGCCCTTGATCCGTCCGGCTCTTTCATAAAGAGTGGAAAGGTCAGTATACAGGTATCCGGGATAGCCTCTTCTGCCTGGTACTTCTTTTCTGGCGGCGGAGGTTTCACGCAGAGCTTCGCAGTAGTTGGTCATGTCAGTCATGATAACCAGGACCTGCATGTCCTTCTCGAAGGCCAGATATTCAGCACAGGTGAGGGCCATTCTCGGAGTGGAAATTCGTTCGATGGCAGGGTCATCGGCCAGGTTCATGAACAGAACCGCACGCTCGATAGCGCCTGTCTTGGTAAAGTCATCTATGAAGAACTGAGCCTCTTCAAAGGTGATACCCATGGCTGCAAATACAACGGCGAATTTATCGCCGGAACCCAAAACTCTGGCCTGTCTGGCGATCTGCGCTGCAAGATCGGCATGAGGAAGACCTGAGCCTGAGAAGATTGGCAGCTTCTGGCCTCTGACCAGAGTATTCAATCCGTCAATGGCGGAAATACCGGTTTGGATAAATTCGGAAGGGTAATCTCTGGACACCGGGTTGATAGGTGTTCCGTTGATGTCTGCTTTCTTCTCGGGGATGATCCGGGGACCGTTGTCTTTTGGTCTGCCCAGTCCATCAAAGACTCTGCCGATCATATCTTCGGATACGCCCAGGGTAAGGGGTCTGCCAAGGAATCTGACCTTGCTGCCCTTCAGGTTGATACCAGCGGAGGATTCAAACAACTGAACCATGGCTTTGTCGCCGTTGATTTCCAGAACTCTGCCTCTTCTGATCTCCCCGGTCTGGATCTCAATTTCAACCAGCTCTTCGTATTTTACACCTTCAACGCCATCGACGATCATCAGTGGGCCGACGACTTCTCTTACTGTCATGTATTCTTTAAGCATCAAGAACGCCTCCCTTACCAATCAGTTCGTCCATATTAACGGCAATATCCGCAGTGATCAGATCGATTTTGTCGATCTCACCTTCTTCGAAGTATTTCGCTCTGGCTATTCTGTCTCTGATGTCCATGGTTTCAATTTCCTTAAGGTAAACTCCATTCTGCAGTCCCCTTAATCCTTCGTCAAAGAAGGCTAAAACCATCTTGAGCATTTTGTTCTGTTTTTCTCTGGAGGAATATGTATCAATCTCATGGAAAGCATTCTGCTGCAGGAAGTCCTCTCTCATGGACTTGGCGGCTTCCAGCTTCAACTGATCCGGTTCGGATAAGGTATCCTTACCAACCAGACGAACAATTTCCTGAAGGGAGGCTTCTTCCTGAAGAAGCGTCATGGCTCTGGCTCTGTTCTTGGAGAATTCTCCATCAATGTTTCCATCCATCCACTTGTCGACCTTGGTCTGGTAGAGGGAATAGGAATTCATCCAGTTGATTGCCGGGAAGTGACGTCTGTATGCCAGGTTGGCATCAAGACCCCAGAAAACCTTAACGATTCTCAGGGTAGCCTGTGAAACCGGCTCGGAAATATCTCCGCCTGGAGGGGAAACTGCTCCGATAACTGTCAGGGAGCCTTCTCTGTTGTCGGATCCAAGGCAGATTACCTTGCCGGATCTCTCATAGAACTCAGCGGCTCTGGATCCCAGGTATGCAGGGTATCCTTCATCACCGGGCATCTCTTCAAGTCTACCGGACATTTCTCTCAATGCCTCAGCCCATCTGGATGTGGAATCCGCCATGATGGCCACGGAGTAACCCATATCTCTGAAATACTCAGCGATGGTGATACCTGTATAAATGGACGCTTCACGGGCAGCAACCGGCATGTTGGATGTATTGGCGATGAGAACGGTACGCTTCATCAAAGATTCGCCGGTCTTCGGGTCGATCAATTCCGGGAATTCCATCAGAACGTCCGTCATTTCATTACCACGCTCGCCGCATCCTACGTAAACAACTATTTCTGCATCTGCCCACTTTGCCAGCTGATGCTGTACAACGGTCTTACCTGATCCGAAGGGACCGGGAACAGCCGCCGTACCACCCTTGGCAACGGGGAAGAAGGTGTCGATAACTCTTTGTCCGGTCAGTAATGGCTCTTCCGGGTTCAGCTTTTTCTGAACTTTTCTGCCTCTGCGGACAGGCCATTTCTGCATCATGGTCATTTCAAAGTCACCGTTTTCGGTTTCAATCACTGCGATTTTTTCCGCAACTGTATGATGACCGGATTCGATGGACTTCAATTTACCGGAAACTCCGTATGGTACCATGATTTTGTGAACTACGATGGTGGTTTCCTGAATTGTGCCCAGGATGTCACCGGCCACAACCTTATCTCCAACCTTAACGGATGGTTTGAAATCCCACTTTTTCTCACGGTCCAAAGCTGGTATTTCAATGCCCTTGGTTAAAAAATCCCCCGCTTTGGCCTGAAACGCTTCCAGTGGTCTTTGAATACCGTCAAACATGGCCTCAATAAGTCCTGGCCCCAGTTCAACGGAAAGCGGCTCGCTTGTCGTATACACAGGCTCTCCGGGACCGATTCCGGTGGTTTCTTCATAAACCTGGATGGATGCTCTGTCGTCACGCATTTCTATAATTTCGCCGATCAGTTTACTATCCGAAACTCTAACGACGTCATAAACATTGGCTTCTTCCATGCCCTCGGCAACAACCAAAGGACCGGAAACTTTTATAATCTTTCCAACTTTCAATTCGAAGCTCTCCTTTATAGAATATTGGATCCTACGGCTTTCTCAACATTGTCGCTGATCCTCTGCATTCCAATATTAAGTGTACCCTGATTACTTGGAATCAAAATAACAGCCGGAACCATTATTTTGTTGTATCTTTCAATCGTATCAGGAATCCCCTGTGCCGTTTGTTCTGTAACGAATATTACTCCGTACCTTTCTTTTGCAAGGCTGTCAATGATCCGCCTTGCCCCTTCAGACTCCTTCACCGGAAAGACGTCGATACCCAAAGCGCGGAAAGCGAGTATTGAATCTTTGTCACCCACTACAGCAACCTTATACATAAATATCACGCAACCTTTCTCTGGTCTTTTCGGAGGAAATGTTATTCAGCTTGCTGACCAGGATGATCCTCAACAGCTTGTTCTCCCTTTCTTTCGCAACTACATAGGAGAAGAGCGGTTCCGGACCGAATACCACCTTTTTACTGGGTTTCACGATATCCATCTGGCCGTTTTCCAATAGCCTTTCCAATTCGCCGAGTCTGCCGGTTTGAATAAAACTCTCTATGCCCTTCTTTAGAACGGGACCGGTTGGGTATTTCCTAAGCTTATTAGCTATGGTCTCATAGGAGTCGCCATAAACCGCCAATAATTCTTTCTTTGGAACATTGCCCCCATCCACCAGAATTCCTTCGGCAAATCTTACGTCCTTGTCATCTTTTTTAGCTCTTAACAAGGAAAGCAGATTGAAGGAGTCTATGGTGTACTTTACATAGTTTCTGATAATAGGTACGTCATCCGCTTTCTCAGCTAACTCACCCAGGTTGGCAAAATAAAATTTGTCCGTGATCAGGTCAATTTTCTGAGGATCCTTATTTTTTTCAAAATCATCCTTTGCTTCAGCGATGGCTCCCCGGATGTACTTGTTGTAATCCCCCAAGTTGCCGGATTCAAAGTTGGATTTTAACTCAGTCATGGGAATGGTTCCCATATCCTGCAATATCGCTCCGGCATCCTGTCCGGAAGCACTGCCCTTGAGGAGTGCCTTGATATTCTGGTAGTCGTATTTTAATGCAAGCAGCTCAATGAGGTTTTTGTCGGTGGTAAGTCTGTAAATCTCATCATATACCCTCTCCAACTCGGTCTTAAGCACCGATTCAAATTCATGGGGGCTGCTTAAGCCGACCATGGATTTTGAATATTCGGTTTCAGAGAGTATTTTCAGGACATCCTCAGCATTCGAAGCATCAACCATACGATCGATCTTGACTGAATCGAGTAGTCTTTTTTCATAGACCCTCATTGTTGCAACTGCATTGGTGTAATCCAGTCTGTTCAATATCCCACCCCCTAATTCTTAAAGAGGAGTTTTGCCGCTTCCGCCTCAAGATCTTCCTTCATATAGTCAATAAGGGTTTCAAAGGAGTGATTTTCAAGAACTCCCTTTTTGTCGATAATGAAACCTGACAAGCCTTTTATGCCTTCGATGTTGGCATTCGGGAAATTCTTCCTGGCAAGTTCCAGATATTTTTCTCCGACCATTAACTTCTCTGAAACGTTCAAATTCCTGTCTCCAAGACCTTTCTTAAGATATGCCACAAAATCGTCGGGACCGACGCTGCTCAGGTTGGTCTTTACCAGATCCATGACCCGGTCAATGACTTTTCCTTTGGCTTTCAAATTTTCATCCCGTATCTTAAGATTTGTTCCTGAAATAATCCGCTCTTCCAGAAGTGTTCCTTCATTATGTGCACGGCTCAGAATCATATCTTTTTTCTTCTGCGATTCTTTGCCGGCTTCAGCAATTCTTTTCTCTGCTTCGGTTTGAGCTTCCTTCATAATTTCCGCCGCTTTCACCTTGGCATCATCAAGAATTTTTTCAATCAGATTATCCAAGTTTGCCATATGTCAACGCCTCGCTTACTGAGCGCCGAAGACAAGCATGATGGATGTAATAAAGGATAACAGAGCGTAGGTCTCAACCATTACGGAGTAGATAACACCCTTGGTGGATTCTTCGCCGTTCTTGGCCAATATGCCGATACCGGCAACAGCGGTTCTGCCCTGGGAGATAGCTGATTTCCAGCATACGAAAGCAACTGGCAGTGAGCAGGCGAAAAGGTATGCGCCCTGAGCAAGGGTCAGGTCCGGCTTGATTCTGAGGAGTATGAAGAGCCCGATAACGAATCCGTAAAGACCCTGTGTACCTGGCAGCAGCTGAAGAACGAGTGACTTACCGAACTTTTCCGGTTCTTCTGCAATAACGCCTGCGGCTGCTTCACCCACCATACCAACGCCTGCTGCTGATCCGATACCTGAAAGAATTACAGCTACTGCTGTGCCGAGCGCCGCCAAAAAGTACCCACCGTTGTTATACATAAAATCAAAAAATTTCATTTTTTTCCTCCAAATTTACTTTTATTACTAAATATTTTCAGTTTCTTTGTAGTTAATGTATTTTGGGTTTTTCCGTAAAGTGTCAAACTTCTTTCCGCCGCCGGAATAGAATTTTCCGAAATACTCAACATAAATCAGTCTCATGGAGTGCACATAAGCGCCCAGAGCTGACAGGAACAGATTGAAGATGTGTCCGACAAGGAACATGACGATGGCTGCAGGAATCATGAACCATGAAGATCCAAGCATCCCGGCGATCATATTGAACGCCATGCCGATGAATCCGCCGGCTAAACCGAGGGCCATCAGTCTGGAATAGGAAACCAGGTCGCCTACCCAGGAGGAAATGCCGTAAAGCGAGTACATGCCGCCTGCGATTCTTCCGCCCCAGCCCTTGGAATCACGGGCAGCGAACAGAACGATACCAACCATACCGATGATCATGACAATTCTTGCAATGGTACCCACAATCGGCGGGATCGCTGGCAAGAACATGCCCAGAAGCATTACCAAACCGCCAGTCAACGCCATATACCATAATAATACGTCATATATCATATCCATTGGTTTGCCGTCTCTAAGCAGTAGATAGGCTTTTATACCCAGTCCGAAGAACAGGTGGACAAGACCGAAGGCCATGGACATGACCAGCATCAGCTGGAAATCTGTTGATGGATTCAGTAAGCGGGGAACATTGAGATCCAAGGAAAAATATGATCCGTACAATACACCCCAGAATATGGTGGTATAGCTTAAGTAGTGGAAGAACTGGATCGATTTCCGCATGGATGCCGAAAGGTTGAATTTTTTAAGGGCGATCCATGTGCCGATCAGCAATACCAGTCCATAACCTGCATCCCCGACCATCATGCCGAAGAAAAACATGTAGAAGGGAGCCAATAGCGGTGTCGGGTCGATCTCGTTGTAAGCCGGCAATGAATACATCTCGGTGATATTCTCGAAGGCTCCGATAAACTTGTTGTTTTTCAGCAATACCGGAACTTCCGGATTCTCCCGGTCAGCATCCTGGATCTCCAGGTTATAGTTATCTCCCACCGTCTTTTTGATCACTGCTTCAAATTCAGCGATTTTGTCGGATGGAATATAGCCATCGATGGCGTTGAGAAAATCGGTCTTGATGAAGTTCTCATTGGCCGAGACCCGTTTCAGCTTATTGCTGAGATACTCATAGGCGATCTCAAACTTCGGCAGATCCTTGCCAAATACCCTCAGCTCTTCTTTTGTCTTATTTTCCAGTGCCTTCGTCTCGATAATCGCTTTTTGAAGCCGATGCTTCCGCTCTAAAGGGATTTCATCATAATCGAGTTTCAGTTCGGAAAATGCGTGGTTTCTCAGAATATCCTGGAGCTTTTCATATTCGGTTTCGTGAGAAAAGATCAGGAAATAGTTATCCGTCTTGGTCTCACCGACTCTTTCCAGATAGCTGTAACCCAGTTGAGTTACATCCTTGTAGAGGGCATCGGACAGTTTTTTCGGCACCGAACCTAAAATCGCATTGGCGACATTAATTTTTTTAAGTTCCGCGGGCGAAATATCCAGCTCAGCCCATTCCCCTGCTTCTTCCAGTTCACTCCTGTACTTGGTCTCCTGAACTCTTAATTTGTCCAGCTTGGATGAAATCGCACTGATCTTCTCGTAGGATTCCCTCCAACCGTTGGTCTTGGCCAAATTTTCCAGTTCATCAAAGCTGATGGTCTGATGGCCTTCCACCATACCCTTCAGCCCGCCGGGCCGATCGTCATAGGAGAACAGAAGCTTCATTGCATATTTGACTTTTTCCAAGTCTTCGTTGACCGCCACCACTTGTTCAGATAGTTTTCCCGACTTTACCTCAGACTCCGTTTTTTCTTCCGTCGAAACTTCATTCAGATTGGTAAAGTGAATGTAGTTGAACTTTTGAAGGTTCTTCAAAAGTTCCACCCTTTGGTCGTCAAAAGTCAGCAAGCTGAAATTCGACATGTTAACTATTGCCATCGTTACCCACTATCCTTTCCAGGAGGTACCTTGCCGCATTCTCAATGGAATCCGGTGCAATGCCTTCGATGGAACGAACCTGTGCTTTTCCTGCTTCCAGAATCGGTTCGACGGTCTTCTCCGCCCTAATCCTGACTTCCTCTTTCAGTGCTTCAGCTTCTTTTGCTGCCTGCTCCAAAAGGCTTTTGTCAAAATCCTTGGAAGTTTTTTCAGCTGCATTCAGGATTTCCTTTGCTTTTGCCTGCGCATCCGAAATAAAAGCCCTGGCTTCCTCTTCAGCTCCCCTGATTTTTTCTAACGCTTCCTTTGCCAAAATTTCACCACCTTCATTTGCAATGGAATTTGAGTATAAATACCATCTATAATAACAACCCTCTTAGATTCGAGGATTGATACTATCCAATACTTCGAAGTCCTTGTATTTATTTTGTCGAACCCGGTATATCTTTCGGTCAGCCAGACTGGTAAATACGAATGTTTCTTCATACACAACAGTACCCGTACTAAAAAACTCCAATACATCGATTCTATACCCTCTGGCGCTTCCCTTCAACATTTGCGGCACTTTTCCCGGGAGACGGATCTCAGTCTTGATACTGTTATATTTTTCATTTTTTAATGTATCAGGTAAATAGCCCTTGCGATGGGTCAGGCTGTAATCAAACCTCACCAATTCGCCTAAAACCTCACCTGAAGCCACATCCTGGCCATTCTTTAAATTCAGCAGCAAACTGTAATAATCTTCATTTGCCAAATTGTCTTTTTTGGATTTGGCCTCTGCATAAAGTTGCTGAATATTGGCGAATAAGCTGAATGGAGATTCATATTTTGTTAACAAGTAGCGCATTGAATTACGAAATTGTCCTGTATTCCAATATTTATTAACAATTTCATCATATTTTTTAAATTGCGAAATTTTTTCATAACTTAGGTCGTCTGTTAAAAGAACTTCATAGGGCGGATAGGGTCGATATTTTATCCCAAATCGCTCTGCAGCGTCTTTAATGGGGGTTCCATGAAGTATTTTCAAAAAACCCAGCTGCAGCATTCCCGGATTCAAACCCATGCAATCGTTAAAACTCGTTATTATTTTACCAATTGTATCCCCAGGCAGTCCAACGATTAAATCTGCGTGAACATGGACCTTTCCGGCATCGCTGATCCGTTTCAAATTTACACCGGCTCGGGAAAAATTATCAGTCCGGTTGATCAAGCGCAGTACTTCCGAATCCGTGGATTGAATCCCTGCTTCGATTTGGAAGAGATCCTCCGGGACTTCGCACAAGAGCTGGATCTGCCGCTGGCTGAGGATCCCTGCCTCGATCTCGAAATGAAATCTGGTTTTGGTTTCCCGGCCGGCTTTGACCCCGGCTATCCTCATATCCCAGAGATACTGCCAGATTTGATAGGCATACTCCTCGTCGGCGTTGAAGGTCCGATCCACGAATTTGACCAGGGGGACCTGGTGGTCCATAAAGAATTTAAGTTCCGCCTTGACCCTTGCCAGATCATGTTTGCGCAGCCGCTTATCGATGGAAGACAGACAATAACTGCATCGGAAGGGGCAGCCCCGTTGTGCTTCGTAGTAAATGATTTTGTTGGTCAAATCGGCCAAATCTTCACTGGAGTAGGGAAATTTGACCAAATCAAAATGCAGCGCTTCCCGATTGCCCGTATGAATGATCCCTCCAGCCTGCTTAATATACAGGCCTTTGATGGACAGGGGCATTTGACCGGGGTGATCCATATAAAACCGGAGAAGTTCAGGAAAGACCGCCTCCCCTTCAGTTGCCATCACCAGATCACAGGCTGATTCTTCAAGAAATTTTACCGCATTATAGGCAACTTCAGGCCCCCCGGCGGCAATGATGCACTCCGGAAGGACGATCCGCAGATTATTCATCACCCGGGCCAGATAGGTGATGTTCCAAATGTAACAGGAAAAAACCACAATCTGCGGCGCTTCACTAATTATACTTTCTAAAAATATATCAGGGTCATCGTTGATTGTGGTTTCGATCAGCCTGACATTGCAATCCAAGCCTTCCGTATGTTTTTTTAAATATCTGACGGCCAGATTGGAATGGATGTATTGCGAGTCCGCCGTTGCCAGTATTACTTTCATGTTCCAAGTCTCCAATTCTATTATAAACGAAATTCAAATAATTCGTACATTATCCACGGGAATTTCTAAAATAATTGCGATTTTTATACTGATATCGTTGGTTACTTTCCCCGTATTTGTCAATTTATTTTCATTCGTTTTCATTTATTTCCATTCGTTTTCTTCGATTCATTTGATTTCCTTGATTATCATACCTATGCAGGGAGAATCCAATGGGAGTCCAGCGGGAGTCCAGGATTTCCTTCCAATAAAAAAACTCATTAATATCAATTTTTCCATTCAACATTAATGAGTTTATATAATATCCTGTTTTCCTTAATAGACGGTTCGTTCAGCCCCAGGCAGAGCCGGGAGGGGCTCAGATGGCTGCATCAATCGCTTCCGTGGTTTGATCCTCGCCGTTGTCTTTAGCCAGCTTGGCGAAGTAATTTTCATAAAAATCTAGCAGCAGGCCGGCGGTGGTATACTGGGCTTCGGCAATGAGCTTGGTCGCCATGATCCGGTACATTTCCTCCCGATCCGTCATGGATTTCAGTTCAGAGAAAACCTGGTTGGCCAGCTTGGCATTTTCCCTGGCATACAATTCAAATCGGGGATAGCGTTTGATGCCGCTGGAGACGGAAAAATCGATCTCATCCCAGGCCTTTGACAGGATCCACACCTCATAATCCCGGTGGGACTCCAACAGCTGGTTATTGACATGCTGCGGCACCGTCATATCCTGGATCAGGTGACAGATCACTCCGGCATAGAAAATTGACCTGGTCAGGTTTTGCTTGCCGGCAAAAAATGCCAGCTTATCCTTGTATTTTCCGGCCTCTGTCAGAGCATCGGAAAATCCGTAAAGCCCCTTTTCCTTATCATGGTGGTAAAAATGGTTGATGGATTTGAAATCCTGATCGATCCAGGTGGCGCCTTCATTCAGGGCTTTGATGTGATCCCTGTAGAAATCCGCTTCCTCTAGATAGCCTTCATTCTCCAGGATATGGACGGACTGAATGTTGATGAATTTGTGCATCAGGCAGGGGGTTTTAAAGGCGAATTTTTTAAAGGGATTGGCAGCTTTCATGAAACCCTTGGAGATGCTTCCGAACAGCTTTTCCATGGCCTTAACCTGGCGGATGTTGTCTTTTTCTTCATCCTCGATGACCCTTAAAATCTCTTCCGTTTCCGGATCCTCCCCGATCCGTCTTCCCGTTGCTTTGCCAATATCATTTCTATCATTCGTATCATTCAAATCATTCATATCGTAGGCATCATTTGTATCATTCAAATCATTCATATCGTAGGCATCATTTGTATTTTTCAAATAAATCCACTTCCTCAACATGGTCAATCTTCATCAAAAGACTGGGATACCCGCACTTTATGCCCTGAGGCAGAGTCGGAGCAATCCACCGGCAATCTGGCGATCTCCATCTATAATTGACTTTACCTTGATTATAAACTTTATCTGCCCTTTGTGAAATTAGGGAATCAGGCCATTTGTAATAATTCAAACAACGTTCACACCCCTTTCGGGAGGGCTCCACGGCAATCAATCGGGGCTCAAGGCTCCTTAACCTTTGGCCTAGAGTTCGATCCGGAACACTTCGGTTTTGATTTTCCGGAATAAAGGCGGCAGCTTGACTGCGATGACCTTGCCTGCCATATAGGCCAAGTACTCATCCGTTTCTTTGAAGGTGACTTTGTAGGCATACAGATACTGGAATTTGAGCCGAAACTTGTTGTCAAAATATTCATTGGTCTCGCTGTTGCCGTATTTGATGTCCCCCACGATGGGATTCCCCAGATACGCCAGCTGGGCCCTCAATTGGTGGCTCCGTCCGGTGATCAGATCCAATTCCACAAAGGAATACATTCCGTTGCTTTCAAGGGTTTTAACACTCATGGCCACCCGCTGTCTGCCCTCGCCCATGTCTTCAAACACCTGGGAGATGTTTCGGCCCGTATCCTTCAGGATATAGCCCTCTTTCAAGCCGTCGCTGATCCGGCCGGTGACCAGGGCGACGTATTCTTTTTTCAAATTCCCGCTTTTGATGATGGCATTCAAGGATTTAAGGGCTTCGAAATTTTTTCCGAAGATGACAATCCCTGAGGTATTGCGATCCAGCCGGTTCACCGGGGAAGGCGAAAAGGTAGTCTCCTGCTCCGGATTATATTCTCCCTTATCGGCCAAATAACTCAAAACATGGTCCGTCAGGGAGGGATTGCCGGATCCGTCGGGATGGACCAGGACTCCGGGCCACTTTTCGATCATCAGGATATTTTTATCCTCAAACACCACCTTGAAATCCACCGGAGCATCGATAAAGGTTTTCTTTTCCCGGGATTTCCGGGATTCCAAATACTTGATCTCCAGAACATCCCCTTCGATCAGCACATCCTGCTCCTTGGCCCGTTTATTGTTGATCCGGACATCCCCTTTGCGCATCGCCTTGTGGATGGCTGACAAGGGTACATCCTTCATCAGTTTCTTGACATATTTCATAACACTTTGGCCCGCTTCATTGGGTCCGATTTTAATGATCATAATTACCTTTCAGGATACTTGGTTCAAGCATCTTTGCTTTAAATTACAGCAATGGTTGAAATACCGGCAGGGCTAAAAAATCTACCCATCCCCGGGAATTGCTATGCCTAATTATATCAGAAAACCACCCCATTATCACAACAGCCGATTCAGGCTGCTCTCTTTAATGTAGATGGATGGAGCAGTGCATCTTCCCCCCAGGATCTTGGGTACCATTAAGAACAGGTCGTTCCGGGCCCTGGTTACTGCCACATAGAATAACCGCCGCTCGCTCTCATCACCGGGAAGGGCTTTTTCATGGGGCATGATGCCGTCCACCGCATTGAGGATGAACACCGTATCAAATTCCATCCCCTTGGTGCCATGCATGGTGGAAAGGATCAGCCGCTCCGAAGTCTGATTTGGCAGCTGCATGACCCGGTTAAATTCCCCATAGAACTTGAGATAATCCTCGATTTCCCTGAAACCTGCGATCTTCGCCTTGAATTCTTCCGCTTCCCTCAGATACTCATGAATGGAGCTATTGTTGTTTAATGCCAGTTTTTCCAGATAATGGGCGTAGTCCAGCCCAAAAATGATCCAATCCACAGCTTGGACCGGGCTCATGGCAGTGATTTTCTTGACCCTTTCCAGGAAGGTCAGGACGGTTTCCCGCAGCGCTGCAGAGGTCGCATATTTTTTCATGATTTCCGAAGGCGGTCTCGTCAGATCCCGCCGCAATCCTTCGATCAGGCTTCCCGGCAGGTTTCTCCCAGGCTTTTGGATGATTTGCAGGAGGGCTGCCCGGTCCCCCGTCCTGGCAAAGGCCATATAGGCCGTCAGATCCTTGACCAGCCTCCGCTCATAGTAATTATAGGGATGGTCGCGCAGGGAAAACCCTGTCCCCTGTCGAAACAATTCCCTCATCACCGGTTCCATCTCCCCATTGGTTCTCATAATCACCGCAAGGCTTTGCGCCGGCGGAATCTTTAAAACCAGCTCCCCCAGCCGCCGCGCCTGGTCTGCCTCGTCCTTGACCTGGAGGAGCCTGATTTTGGTCTCGTCCCTGCGGCTGTTGACGATCACCTTATTGTTCCTCAGCAGATTATGGACGATGATGCTGTTGGCACAGGCGACGATAGTGGCAGAGCTGCGGTAGTTGTACTTTAAATACAGCTTGCGGCCGTCGGGAAAATATTCCTGGAAGTTAACCATGGCCCGGCTGTCCGAACCCCGGAATTCATAGATGCACTGATCCTCGTCCCCCACTCCAAAAAAATAAGATTCCTGGGAGATGGCCCGGACGATCCCCAGCTGAATGGCATTTAAATCCTGAAATTCATCCACCAGAACCCAATCATAGCGATTCTTTAAGGCAGCGGCATAATCAAGGTCCCTGAGTTTCCCGGTGAATTCTTCCTCCAGGTCATCAAAATCCAGTAAATGATTGTCTGCCTTATAATTTAGGTAGCAGCTTTTTGCTTCTGCCATGAACTTTTCCGGATACAGTCCGGATAGGCTTTCCCCCATCACTGCTGCTGCGGCAGTTTCGGCTGTTTCGCCCGCCCCGGCCGTCCCGGCCCACCCTTTACAGAAATCGGCCTGCTCATGGACTGCGGTTTTGGTTCTGGAGATTTCCCCCAACACCCGGCGGATTTCCTCCGGAGCCAGGTGGTATTTAGCGGACAAGGGTTCCATGGCTTTGAATTGGGCGGTTTCAGAAATAATTTTGAATTGTCTGCCCGCCAGTTCCCGATAGCAAAAAGCATGGATGGTCCCGAACCAGGGGACCTGAGAGCTCATTCTCATAAACCGGTCTTTCATATTCAGCGCCGCTGCCTTGGAAAATGTCAGGACTAAAACTTTTGAGGGATCCACCCCCGCCCGGAGGATCTCCTGAATTTTCTGCAATAGCACGGTGGTTTTCCCGCTGCCGGGCGGAGCCACCAGCAGGACTTTTTTGTCCTGATTCAACACTGCCGCTTTCTGGTATTCGTCAAGGTTCATGGAATCCTCCCCTAGGCTTTGCCTATTTCAGTGCTTTGCGATATATTATTCTTAATGAAAACATTTCAAAGCACTTGAGTGCCATCCGGCGGCTTTTAAGAGCTATCAGGAAAGGGAAGTTATGGAAAAATATTTTAATGTGAGGGACGACCGAAATCTCACCATGCTCATGGATTTCTACGAACTGACCATGGGCAACGGTTATTTGAACAGTGACATGGCCGACAAAACCGCTTATTTTGACGCCTATTTCCGCCGCGTCCCCGATGGGGGCGGTTACTGCATCATGGCCGGGATCGATCAGCTGATCGAATACATCAGCGATCTGAATTTCAAGGACGATGATATCAATTATCTGAGGAGCCTGAACCATTTCTCCGACGCTTTTTTGGACTATCTGAAACACTTCAAATTTGAATGCGATGTGTTTGCCATTCCTGAAGGCAATCCGGTATTCCCCAACGAACCACTGGTGTCTGTCCGGGGGCCGGTCATCCAGGCGCAAATGGTGGAGACCATGATCCTGTTGACCATCAACCACCAAACTCTGATTGCCACCAAGGCCAACCGAATTGTCAGCGCCGCTGACGGCAGGCCGGTCATGGAGTTCGGCTCCAGACGGGCTCAGGGATACGACGGTGCCATCTACGGCGCTCGGGCGGCCATCATCGGGGGCTGCATCGGCACCTCGAATACCCTGGCAGGCATGAAGTTCAATGTCCCGACCCTGGGCACCATGGCCCATTCCTGGGTCCAGATGTTTGACAGCGAATACGAATCCTTCAAGGCTTACGCCGAAACCTATCCAGATAACTGCACCCTCCTGGTGGATACCTACAACACTTTGAAATCCGGCATTCCAAATGCCATCAGGGTGTTCAATGAGTTCGTCCTGCCCCGTGGCTTCCGGCCCAAGGGCATTCGGATCGATTCAGGGGACATCACTTATTTATCCAAAGAATCCCGACGGATGCTGGATGAGGCAGGATTCAGCGACTGTCAGATCCTGGTCTCCAATTCCCTGGATGAATTCATCATCCGGGACGTCCTGGCCCAGGGCGCCCGGATCGATACCTTCGGAGTGGGCGAACGGCTGATCACCGCGAAATCCGAACCGGTCTTCGGCGGTGTCTATAAATTAGTGGCAGTGGATGATGAAAATGGCAAGCCCATGCCAAAGATCAAACTGTCGGAAAACGAGGAAAAAATCACCACCCCCGGTTTCAAAAAGCTGTTCCGGTTCTATAACAAAAAGGATAACAAGGCAGTAGCCGATGTCATTGCTCACTATGATGAAGTCATTGACGAAACCCAGCCTTATACGATTTTTGACCCGATCTACACCTGGAAGCGAAAGATCCTGCGCAACTACTACGTCAAGGAACTGCAGATACCGGTTTTCCTGAACGGTCAGGCCGTCTACCAGTCACCCAGTGTGAAGGCCATCGCTGCCTTCTCAAAAGAAGAGCTGGGTCGGTTCTGGGATGAAGTCAAGCGTTTCGAAAATCCCCACGGCTACTATGTCGACCTGTCACAGGGCCTGTGGGATACGAAGCACAGTCTCCTGTCAGCCCTCACCGAGAAATATTCAGAGGAAGACCAGTAAGCCGGGAGTTTTCCCAAGGAAAGGCAAGATTCTGATAATCGAATCTCTCCAGACCATGCAATTGCCCCTGTGATCCCATAACTCATGCTGAACCAAGGATGGTCAAAAAGTCCGGCGAATGTCCATTCATGACATTCGCCGGACTTTTCCCCAATGACGCTGTCAGCCGTTGCATCATCTGTTCCGCCACCGATTCGGTGAACGGTCCGATGACCGGTTCAATGAAGGTTTTCAGGATTAGTTCATCGAAGATATCCCGGATCAGGTCATCGAAGGTTTTCTGGATGAGTATACGAGTCAAAAAGCAGTGCTGCCAACAGCACTGCTTTTTGAATACTATGATTCTATGATCTGCTTCGACATTTAATTAACCAAGGTTACTCCCCCGGGATCTCCCGTTTGAATAAAGCCCCAAATGCATAGGTATTGGTTCCAATCATTTCCCAGCCTTCTTTGCCCAGGTTGTTGAGCCTCTCCACCAGATCCTTCTCTTGTCTCACCCTGTCCAATTCCCAGTCTGGATTGATCTTAACAAACTGATACTCAAATTTTTTCATAGTCTCTCCTCAAATAACAAATCATAGTTGATTTCTTAAACTGTGTTCATTGATATCTATTCTACATAAAAAACATTAAAATATCAAAAGAATTCGAAATATATTATTCAAATTTATTAACAGCCCGTATTTATTATCAACTCGTAAATATTATCAACCCTAAATTATGAAAGACTAAGTCATTGCACTGGCGTTTCATCCATTATCCGATGGTGCCTTTGTCTCTGCTTCTGCCGATGATCCGGCCAGATCGGCAAGAGTCCTTCCGGTGAGCCGATAGGTCGTCCAGGAATCCAGGGGCTCTGCCCCCAGCGCCAGGTAAAAATCAATGGACGGCTGGTTCCAGTCCAAACAATACCATTCTAATCTGCCGCAGCCCCTTTCCAAGGTGATTTGGGCCAGCCTTTGCAGAAGCAATTTGCCCAGCCCCAATTTTCGGAACCTAGCCTTGACGAATAAGTCTTCCAGATAGATCCCCGCCCGGCCCAGAAAGGTCGAAAAGTTATGGAAGAACAGGGCAAAGCCGGCTGGTTCGCCCTGGCAGTTGCAAATTAAGACCTCCGCCTTGCCCTTGTCAAAAATCCACTCCTCCAGCAGCTTCTCATCAGCCACCACCTCCCCGGATAATTGTTCGTAGGCGGCCAATTCCTTGATAAATTCGAGAATCAGCCCCGTATCCGCTCTGTCGGCAAATCGAATTTCCACATTATTACTCATTTTTAATATCCTTACCTTTAATCCATAAATATTGATACATATAAACCATACTTTATACCAGGGCCGCTAACCCTGTCAATTTGCCGCCTGGCAGCAAAAATTAAACAACTAATTCTTGCCTGATTTCTGGCAGTGTCTTTACTCACACGGGTTGTGTGCTAAACTAAATTTATATCAAGGGGGGAATCGATAAGCTATGGAGCAAACAGCAATTATGGAACAATTGAAAAACAGCGGCAATCCCATCGTCTTACGAAACCTGCAGTACAGGGGCGCAGGCCCCAATGCCTACGGTGTTCCGGCCAGGGTCTTGGCCGCCATGGGGAAAGCGATCCCCCATGATAATCAGCTTGCCAAAAGCCTCTACGAAACCGGCAATCTGGACGCCATGAGGTTATCAGCCCTTGCAGCCATTCCTGAATCCATGACGCAAAAAGACTTTGAGGAAATGCTGTCAGGAGCCTACTGCTTCCTCCTGGTTGATTCTGTGGTGGCCGAACTCCTATCCCGGGCGACTCCTGATATGGCCTTTAAATTGGCCGCCAAATGGAAGCACTCCACCGATTCCAGGATCCAATCAGCCGGCTGGGCAGCCTTAAGCAAGCTGATCTTGCGGTATCCCGCCCAGGATTACTGGAAATACAATCTGTCCTCCCATCTGAAGCTGGCGAAGAAAAAATATGCCAGGCAAACGGATGCGGTTCGTTTTGCCAGATCAAATTTCATCCAAACAGCCGGGATCTATCTGCCATTTGGACGGCCAGAAGCTTTGCGCTATGCGGAGAAAATCAGTCCGGACAAGGTCAGGCTTTCCAGCCAGAGTCTTAAGCTCCTCGATCCCAAAAAAGCCATTGAAACAGCTATTTCCAGTCAGGATATAAATGCATCAAAGGGAGTCTCCGGTCAAGCTGAGATCTCAGAAGATGCGCTGCCAGAGAGCGCTAAAGAAAAATAACCAAGGGAAAATAAAAAAAAGCTGCCGAAGCAGCAACAGTGGGTTTAGGGTTAACCAAATCATTCCTGATCCGGCTTTTTTTATACACTTCCCGTAAATATTAATTTTATTTGCTCTGGATATTTTCGTGGGGGATCAAAAATCTGGCGCCCACCTATGTTGATTTACCAAAAGCAAACCGGAAGCCCTTGTGGACTTCCGGTTTGTTC